>CAZWFZ010000054.1:0-4088 GCA_964633455.1 uncultured Candidatus Peribacteria bacterium
TGATTGTTTGCATACCTTCTTCAAACAATCCGTGAAGGGAGCATCGTACGTAATAGGACGAGACAACACTACCCTCACAACTGGGCTACCTTTTTTTCGTAGCATTCTTGCTATCTGAATCTATAAAGATAGGACGATGTATGCAATGATACATCATTTTTGTTTGTGTTTTTGTTTAGTACAGGTTTGTGGGTGATATCAAGAGATACAACATTCCCGAATATCGGGGGGTAAGAAGGAAATCCCACAAAAAGTAGCCCAGGCGTATTTTGTTTTGTATAGAGTAATGATCAACGTATATATTATACCTATAAACTATTTTTTGTCAAATTTTAACTTGTTTGGTCTTTTTCATCTAATTGTTCATTCTGCGCTTTCGCTTGTCTTTTCGCCTTGATAGCAAATATGATGATGACGATACCAAACAACACTGCCAACACCACAACAATCCACAACACCACTTTGACTATCTTGCCCAATACGGAAGTAGAGCTAGAAGTAGGTGCTTTGATAGTTGTATCGCCTGAACTTGCATCAGGACGTTGGACTTCGGTGCCACATGTCTTGGAAGGGAGATCGAAATAATTCACAATGATACACAGTTGCTTTTGAATATCTGCAAAGTCTACCTCATCGATATTACCTGCTGTTCTCTCTTCATCCGCTGCCGTAAAGATTTGATTGAGGGCAAGCTTCATGGCAGATTGATTTCCTTCTGCTGCTTCAAACTGCGCAAATTGATCTATCACCGATTGCTTCCTTTCTGGACCAAACCATGCGATGACGGAGCCTTTTGCTTTTTCATATGCGGTTCCACCGAAGACAGACTGTACGGTACTATCAGCAAGCGCAGTCAACAACGTAGTGAGACGTTGCACGTGTGCATCAGGGAGGAGACTTGGTTGTGCACTCACGAGGTCACGAATTTGAATAATGAGCGAACTCATTTCATCTTTTTCTCCCAAACTATTTTGAAGATTCAACAAGAGGTCCTTATAAAAGGATATAACTTCGTTGGTAGGTAGTTGTTCTGTTTCTTCTATCAGATCATGCAATATATCAAATGCTCGCTTGTATTCTTCGTCAGTAACTTTTTCGAAATCAATGAATGAAACAGTAATGGATTGTTCGCGAATACCACCATCTTGGACATAGTATGCTCTCGCTTGCGTGGTGGGCGCAGTAGGTGTATACGTAATAGTAACCACTTGGTTACATGCGAAATCATTATCCATTGCTGGATCGCCATCTCCATCTGAATCAATAGTAATATCCTTGTCGACATAACAACCACCGCCTGGTGCAGAGACATACCATACGATAGTATTTTTGAGCACGGAGCCTACAGCAACGTTGTAGTTGCCAGATCAAGTCACCTCTAATTTTCCTTCGGGGAGTGAAAGAAGCGCAAATCCTGGTGTAGGGTTTTGGGTTAAAGTGATTTTTTCTTTGCGGATTTCTTCGTTGCCGTACTCGTCCATGACCGTCTGCTGCAAGAAGTAATCTCCATAATCAGGATATTCAAACAAGAACGTATCCTCTTCAAAAATCCATTCTGGTTTCTCACGACACAATCTAATATCCATACACAAGGTTTCACGCTCGACAGCTCATGCGCTCATTTGTTTGATGAGTACTTTTTTGTCCAAGCTCGCATGCAAGAACGAAGGATTCAATCATTTTTGTACAACAATTTTTTCTGCGTTCCCCACGCCTGCGCGTCCTCTATAGTAGACATTTACTTTGGGTTTGTACTCACCAGGCAGTTGGTACGCATAGGTGACTACATCTTGTTTGGTAGTGAGATCTATTTTGCCATCACCTTCGAAATCATATTTGAAATATCTTGCTCACGCAAAGTCAGGTTTATTGGAAAGCAAGTTTGCTTGTGCGGTGAAGGTCACTGCTTGGCCTACCTTGATCGTAGTAGCATTTGATTTGAAGGTCACCGCAGGAATATCGAAATTACCTTCGCCAGGAGGGAAGAAAACGATAGGACCTTTACCAAGGAGTTGTTCACTAGAAATTTCTCCACCGTCATTATCAATCACCCTGACGCCAAATGCATATTCCATCGGAGAATATGGTTTGGGTACGACGAAGGTGGTTTGTGGAACATTGGCTGGAGTGACTTTGAGCGCTATAATTCTATCGGGATCCTGACTAGGATAATAGTACCAAATGAAGTGAGAGATAATGCCGTCCGGATCACGTACTCATTTAGCAGAAACATTGACCACTATAGGATCGATGCTCGTGTCCGAAAAAATTTCTCTTTGTGACGTAATCTTTGTGTTGACTCCTACACCGACACTATTACCTCCGCCGGGTTGTGGGAAATCCAAGAGTACATGTTCAATTTTGGGCAACGCGTTTCTCACATCGAATCGTAACGTCTTTTTGATTGTTTTGCCAGCATTGGTATCTTCCAAAAACATATCCATAGATTGACACCCGAGCAAAGGGAAATTATACGTAAATAATTTCTTGGTATAGATGTCATCATTCTGTGGATGATATTGTACGACGAGTGCAGAAGAGTTTCATTGCGTGTTTTTGGAAAGTCATCCATCGATAACCACTGTTTCATATCTATCGACCACATATGCATCTTCTTCACCTGAGTTGCTTGCACAACTACCATCAGGAGTAAGTACGGTTCATGCGTTTCCTTTGACCTCATAGGCAATGACAGGTTCTCCTTGTTCACCGACAAACAATTGTTTGGAGATAGTATTCTCCTGTCCATCAGCGGTTGCGACAGTCAAAGATAATTCATAAATTCCTGCTTTGGTATAGGTATGTTGGCTTTGTGGAGATTTTAATTGTTCAGTCACACCATCACCATAATTCCATTGATAGAACGAAACGTCTTTGTTAGTTTGCACGGTAAATTCCACAGGCTCTCACCAATGACTTACCAACGGATTGATATTGACGATAGGTCTCAGGGTTGAATCAATTACGATATCTTTGCTAATCTCTGAGCGTTGCCCATAGCTATCTTCGACTGCCAATTGAATAGTATGTTTGCCAGGCACATCAAACATGACCGTGACTTGTTTATTTTCACTATCTACTTGCTCGAGCGTCACGCCATCTGGCACACTAAAATTCCAAATAAATTCTAACGCGTCAGCACCATTAGTAAGATCTGCATCAAAGGTCGCACTCGCATCGAGAACAAACCTCGATGGCTTCTCTCGATCACTCGTGGGAGTGATAGAAAACGTAGGCACAGGTGGTGTAGATTGCACCGTCACTTGTTGAATATCATAGCTTTCGTTACCGAGCGTATCGGTCACCGTAAGTCTCACCGTATAGATACCAGGCACAGGAAATTTTTTGGTAATGATTTTGGTAGTCACGGTGTCAGACAAATTTCCTTGAGGATCGATGATAGTCCATTGCATTTTTTTGACTCTCGAAGTGAGTGAGTACGAAGCAGAACCATCGAAGGTATAGGTGGTTGCTGTTGATCACTGCTCTGGCGCATACTTGATATGTGCTACCGGATCTGATACAGAAATTTTGTAAGCCTCTTTGACTTTGTTGTTTTCGTTGTCGACGGTTTCGAGTGAGATGGTATAGACGCCATTGCTCGGAAAATTATAGACAAATAATTCTGGAGGTCACTCTTGGGTGTTTGTCCAGGGTTGTTGCTGTTGCTTCTCACCGACGATAGTCCAGGTATGTTGGAGGATAGTTCTTTCACCCAGAGGAGTGGTTGCACTACCATCGATGACAAGTCCATCTTGTGCATCTTGCGTACCGATCTTCAAAATATCATCTACATCCAATTTCTTGCCATTGACGTAGACGACGAGGGTAGCTGCTTTGGGAGCGACATTAATTGCAATAGATGCTTCCCCATCGAAAATACCTTGGGTAGTGTTGTTTACACTTCTCACCGTGAGATGGACAATATGATTTCCAGGATCAGGAAAGGTGTAATTGATGACCGGTCACTTCCCCATAAATTGTTCTACCCCTTGCACATCTTTGTAGTATCGGAAGAAATTATCTGAAGGCACGGTGTCATTGGAAGGATCAACACTCGTTCTTGCATCGAAAGTGACATTGAGAGG
>CAZWFZ010000054.1:4188-7035 GCA_964633455.1 uncultured Candidatus Peribacteria bacterium
GAAATTTTGATAGTAGATTCTATCACAATCAATTGCTCAATCAACGTATTCCAATCTGCTGAGATCTCATAGTTGGGATGGTAGTATTGGGTCGGTTCTGCCACAGACGCACTAGACCCCGGCAACGTCAAAAAAACCGCTAACGCAACGGCTCCTCACCACAAAGATCGACGGCGTTGAAATGACATGGAGGCAAGTGGTCTACTAAACATACTTCAAGTATACCACAAACCGCTTCCAAAAGCAAAAAATAGGGCACAAAATCAATCAAAAGTGTTGTTGACTTTTTAACATAAATTGATATAAAAATCTCCAAAATCATTACCATGCAAGTTGCAAAAAACACGGTCTCCGAGGAGACACAAAAAATCATTGATCAGATGATCACCAACCCCTTAGTCCTCAAGGATGAGGGAGGCGCACATTTCCTTGATATCTACAAAGAATGGAACGTAGATGAGCGTCGTCACTTCCAAGATGCTTTCTTTCACAAGTACTTTTGGAGTACAAACACCATCATTCCCTTGTGGAATGCCAACGAGTACAAAGATTTTGCACGGTTGGATGAGCCATTGGAGGGAGAAAGCGGACTGAATCCAGTACAGGAGAGTATCTTGAGGGAATCAACAGACACCCTCATAGAACTCATCCCCATAGATCTGGATGTGGACATTGAACTCCGGTGGGCAAGGCTACTCATGCTTCGCAAGGAGACTCGTCTGGAAAACGCTCAGAAACTTCTGAGAGAACCATTCCTGGACAACGTCTTCATCAACCGTCTGGTGACCGACATCGTGAGTCAGTCTAAGAAGAAGGAGAGGCCGTGGTGGAGAAGACTGTTCGGGTAGGCAAAAATTCACCGTTTAAAAAAGGTTGGGCGTATCGTCCAACCTTTTTCGTATTCTGGAGTCTGAAAGTCTCAGTTCTTAATAAACGTTCGTCATTCTGAATCCCCGAGCGAAGCGAGTGGGTGAAGAATCCATGTACATCTTGTTCTTTGATGTTTCCTGGATTTTTATACTCTTTAGAGTGCTTCGCTGCGCTCAGAATGACTAACTACTCGTCTTATATCTTCATAATCTCCTCACTCTTCACCTTCACGTGTTGATCAATCACGTCGTTATATTTTTTGGTGAGCTCGTCGATCTGCTTTTCTGTAGCAGTTTGTTCGTTCTCAGAAATTTCTTCATTTTTGAGTGCGGCCTCTATAATTTTGCGCATATCGTGTCTATGATTTCTGATAGCTATCTTTGTTTCTTCTCATTCTTTGGAAACAAGTTTCGTCAGTTCTTTTCTGCGTTCTTGATTGAGGGGTGGAACAGAGATGAGAATGTGATCTCCATAGTTACGCGGAGTAAATCACAAGTCAGCATCATAAATTCACTTTTCGATAGAAGCGAGGGTGCTTTTGTCCCATGGCTCGATTTTGATCGTCTGCGCATCCATGATGATGATATTGGCTATTTGATTGATCTTCTGTGTCATACCCCATGATGGAATAAACACATCTATATGCTCTACCAATCCACTTGACGCTCTTCATAAATGTAACTGTCAAAAAGTTTGTTCGAGAAATGAAATAGTCTTGGTACAAGCCTGCTGAAAGGAGGTGATGTCCATAGGTTTATAGCAAAAAATAAAATAATATTATATACTATGTTTGATTACTGTAAAGCAGTTCTCTTAGTGAGTAGTGTTGTCAAGAGTTGAAACACCGCTTCTCATAGCACTTTTTCGATATACAGATTTTTTACAAAAAAACAATCAATAATTTGCAAATACCGTTTGGTTGAGTAGTATGGCGTCAACGCACAATGTGTTTTACCCTTTTATTACGCTCTCCATTCATGATAGGCAACAAAGGTTTTTTGTACGCATTTGTCACTACTGTTTTACTCATCAACTCACTTGGAGCTTCGCTTGTGTTCGCTCAGACAGACACAGGTAGCGATCAAGCGCTCGCTGAACTACTCAAAGAGCTTGATAACTCTGATGCACCTACGGGTGCAGTTGAGCATGATGCTGCCGAAGACATTCTCGATGACATGGAAAGTGATAAATGGAAATTCGCAGGAGAAGAGATGATTGAAACAGATGAAATTGAAACTGGCCACGTAATTATCAAGACCACGCAAGTATTGTTTGAAGACAAAGCAGTAGAAAAATACAAGATCTACTATTCAAACAGCACCCTCGCTACCCAAGACTTCGAAAAGATTACTGACAAAGTAGTAGAAGTAGAAAAGACAGATGAGACTACTGTCTTCCTCAAACTCGATGGACTCGAGGCAGGCAAGACCTACTATATCGTAGTTGCTCCTGTACATCCTACAGACCCTACCGTTGAACCACTTTCTATCATTTCAAATGAATTGACCTTCACTACCAAGGGTGGTGATGACATGGTTGATGCATCTACCAAAGTATTCGAAGGTGTAAGTTATACGTTCAAAGATAGTAGTGTTGATTTGACCTGGAAGCCTTCAACAGTTGCTACTACCGTTGAAGTTAACTTGAGACATCAAAGTGAAGGTACCTACCAAAAAGTTGGTACTGCAAAGATGGAAGCTGGTAAGTATACCTTCACCGTTTCCAAATCAGGTAACTACTTCCTCAAACTCAGAGCACTCAATGCAGATGGTGAAGCAGTCGGCAAAGAACATATTCAAACCGTCAAAGTCGATGAGGTGAAAGCACCAGCTACCGCTGTACAAACTCCACCCAAAGTTGGTCCTACGACTGACTTGATCATCGGTCTCATGATCGTTGCTACTATCGTCTTCCTCGTCTACAGAGTAAGAAGAGTCGAGCACTAAAAGAGAGTTAGTTTTGGTCATATATATAAAA
>CAZWFZ010000055.1:0-6996 GCA_964633455.1 uncultured Candidatus Peribacteria bacterium
TAAAACAACACGTTCTTCTGTTGCAAAAATTTATTAATCACTCCTTCGAGTTCAGACGGCGAGAAGGTACTGCCATGGTTTCTACAGCCACCGATAGTATCAGATCATCATCGGATGTTTGCTTCTTCGAGATCGTTGAGATAGGTGTAGAGTTGTTCGAGAGGAAACTGAATAAAAGGAGATCTTTTGCCGATTGAATAATAAAATTTACCGTCTCCTTCATACAAGAAAGAAACGAACGTATCGACGCGGTCAAGCGCTAATTGGTTTCTAGAATTATTGCCAAACTCTTGGATAAGCAATCGTTCATGGCCGCCACCCAAAACTGCATAGCGTGTGTCCGATGGTATTTCCTCTGCATTGCCTTGGGTGTACTTTTCAATTCTCTCTCCCATCGTCATGATCAGATCATGCATCGTTTGTGCCGACATATCTTTGAGTATACCCGTCTGCCTAGCATCGGTGTATGGTGCAAAGACTCGGTTGAGCTGTTGTATTTTTTGACTTTGCAGATCCATAGGATAGAGGCCTGCGGTAGTATCTAATTTATCCTGTATCGCTATCAATGCGCTAATAGCAGGTTCATTTTTGTTTTTCACAATCCTTGGCCAATTGAGTAACATCCAGGCAGCGAGTGCGCTATCTTGATCTGGGTCATTGACATAGATGTTTGCTTGCGGTGTGCTTCCGACGCGTAAACAATCCATCAGCCCTCACTTGATTGCCATGAGCACTTGCTCTGCCGTACATCTCGTCATCAGTCTATTCACGTCCTCGTGATGATTGAAGTTGAAATGCTTGGAGTACATATTCCATTGCGGAGCACCAAAAACATACCCATCGAGCGCAATAGAATGCGTTGGATTCTCTTTGAGAAACTGATCTCGTGTCTTGGTGACTCTCGGTTCAACAATTAATTTCATACACAAAACCACAATAAAAAAAGAATCCCACACGAGGTGGGATACGTATTTAGTCCTCTCTCCTTTGCAACAAGAGTGCAAAGCACGCCAGCAATGAGAAACCTATAGTGTAGAGCCAATCTTGGAAACGAACGTATCCACCAGAATGAGGTAGGTTTTTGGGATCAGTATTTGTTTCTCCTTGTGGTTGATTTCTCGCGATGAGTTGATCTCTAATTGAGGTGCCTGGCTTTTTTTGTGCAAGTTGTCTGGGCTGCGTATCATCATCTTCGGGTCATACATTCAAGAGACTTCACGGAAGTGGATTACCCTTTCCATCATCTGTTGGTTGTTGAGGTGAGCCGTCTGGATTGAATCCTGCTTCGACGTGGCAGTTGTAATCACAACCATCATCGTTGGTATTGTTGCCATCATCACATGCTTCACTTTCTCTCACTACACCATCTCCACAATAGTTGCTGACTCTTGTATTTCCTCATTTGAGACCACCGGGACACTCTTCATTACACATGAAAGTACAGTGTTCGGTAATATACTCATATCCTTCACACTCACCTACACACGCGAAATAGTTCTCACACAACGTCGGTACAAATGCCAAACGATCTCCGAAACTTGTCTCTGTCTCGCATACATTAACGCATGCACTGTAGGCATCATCTGTAGTTTTGAGACTACAGGCAGTTTCACAGTCTTGGTACGGAATCATACTCTCCGGTAATTTACACTGTGCTACTGCTTGCTCATGACGTCGATCAGCAGTTTGTGCAGGATACAAGACAACAAATGCTTCTATAATAGTTGCATACTCTTCTTCAGTGCAACTTCCCGAATCAAACACAAATGCTGGAGGATACGCATATCCTTGGCAAGATGCGCACTCACCTACTTGATACTCACAATCATAATATGAGAGATAATTTTCACAGCTTGGAACGATTGCCAGTACGCTAAACGTAGTGAAGGCTCATAGTGCTACTCCAATGATTTCAAGGTATCTACGCATTTTTGCAAATGAAAAAATAAAGAGAGAACTATCTACTCATATATATATTATTTATAGGAAGTCAAATGGAAAGTTGCGTCGATTTCTTTAGTTATTCTCTCCTTCTACAATCTTGCCAATATCCGCTTTGATCATTTCTGCTTGAGAATACTGGTAGATAATCTTGCCTGCGGGGTCAAGGAGTAACGCTCTCACGCGGTCTCCCTTCCACAGAGCTGATGCATAGTCCGCGAACGGACAGGGACATTGTGTACATTTCCCCGCTTTGATAAAGGGGTTTTTCTCGTTCTTCTTGGGGTCTCTTGCAGGAAGCTCTGGGCATCCGTCATCATCTTCTTTGCCATCTTTGTGCTCGGGGATATTTGGACAGCCGTCTTCTTTATCTGGGAGGCCATCGCCATCACTATCTTTGTCACCTGCATCTTCTCCATCACCATCACCATCACCGTCTCCATCTCCATCTCCTCCGTCATCATCGCCTCCATCATCGGGTTGCTTGGGATTCGCATCATCACTATCACAACCTGATCCATAGCCATCTTGATCAGCATCTACTTGTTCAGGATTGGATACAAAAGGACAATTATCTCCACTTCCTGTTTTGCGCACATAGCTATGATACTCTTCCAATCTCTTGAGATCAACCGTCCTTTCATCAAATGGACACTCGACTATTTCTTTGATCACCAATCACATCCATTGCTCAAAACTATCTCCATCGATATCACTGTCACAACGATCCGCAAAGGCATCTTGATCGAAATCACACGTGATCGTCGGTGCATCATCAGGACAAACATCTCCTGCTATGACATAGACCGTCATTTCATTGATAAATATTTTTTCATCTTTGGTATACAACGTAGTACGTACACGTTGTGATCACGCCTCAGCAAACAAACAGGTATGCGTAAAATGATTGGCAAAAGCACTAGTGAAAGCATCTCTACGTTCATCTCCACACTCCCATACCAAATAACGAATCTGCTCCGGAGCAATATTGATAGGCGTAAGCTCAAAAGAGAAAGGTGTATCTCTGTTTTGACTCAACGGTGCACCACTCAATGCGGTCGTTTGTGGAGCCTGCTTCCCTATCACCGTCAAAGTAAGAGACTGATACAATGGCGGTCTTTGGTCCTTGAACAATATAGTTTGAGATACCAAATAGGTGCCTGCATCTACGAAAGTTTTGGATATACTCAACGTCGGAGTCGTCACAGCCGGACCATCACCAAACTCCCACACAACACCTTCAAGATCAGCTTCATTGAAGCCTCGTTTGACGGTAGAGAGTTGTACTGCTTGTCAAAGCTTGGGAGCTAATGTGGATGCTTTGAGATAGGCTGCCACACTAGGTAGGTCATCATCTTCAACCACTTCTATCATTGCTTGACTCAACCCTGCCCACTGCGCATCTTGATCATAACATTGGAGTTCAAAACGGTATCTTCATGGCTGCGTGATGAGTTGTTCCAGCGTCTTGCCTGGGGCAACTGTTCCCAATAACCCGCTATCATCTTGCCAGGTAAGTTGTTGTAATGCTCCTGTGAAAAGGTGCTCCAAAGATATAGTCGCAGGCACGGTGCTACGCAACGGGTTCACCACCACTGCACAACCGACCGACCACGATGCAGGAGGTTCTATCGAGATAGGTAATCTACTCACCACGGGACGCCCAAATGCTGGCGTTGCTTTGGCTACGACACTAAATCTTCCTACATCAGTATACGTATGCACAGGTCATACACCATTTGCGAAAAAATCATCACCAAACGTCCAATCCAGTTGTTCAATTTTCCCCAAGGCAGCAGAGGTAAATACCACTTCCGTCGGGACAACACCGATACGTGGATCTGCCTGTATCATCAATGCCGCTTGAATATCTGGATTATCTGGATCACATCGATCACCAAAACCATCCTTGTCACCATTCGTTTGTTTGGGGTTTTGCACAAAGAGACAATTATCATCTGAGGTTTTGACACGCTCAGGCAATAAGTTACCTTGATCATCCACGACGCCTATGGTATTGGTAGTACCATCACCATCAATATCATCATCGCACACATCACCGATACCATCTGCATCACTATCACGTTGATTGGGATTGTAGCCGTGTAAACAACTATCACGTTCATTGGTGACACCATCAGTATCATAATCCGTATCGATTTCACATTGAAGAAGTTGTTGTAATGGTGCAAGATACTGTGCCACTACTCCACCAGGCACGATACTATTGGGCTGATACAATCCTGCATCTGCTTTGGGAATAATCCCTGCTTGGGTCAAGATAGCAAGTCTCAGTTGTTTATAAATCAAGCTTCCAAATTGGCTATATGCAGGCAGTCCACAACGATCACCTTGTCCCGCACAAAAGCGAATATACACATCTAGTTCAAGGGGTTGCTCAAGTATGCAAAGCTTGTCACCACAACGTTCTTTAGATTGTTTGAGTACCGTAAGCTCAGGAATGGAGAGTTGAATACCAGAAGCACTCACTCGTTGGCTAATCTCCTGTCGATTGGCAGTATAGTTTTGGAGTACCTGCGGACGTATCAAACGATAAAGACTTTCAACTAGCTCATCATATCTTGCCAAGGTAGCACCACAAAATTTACCAGGACAAAAAAGGCTTGTCTGGAGTGGATATCCTTGCATCACTCACGCATCGACTACGCCTGCGACACAATAAAAATAATCTTTGTTTTGTGCAGTCGCCGTCGTCAGCGTAATATCATCAATATAGTTTCCCAGTTCCTTTTTTTGGAGGGTGAGCCGATCAGCAGTATAGAGTTCAATAGTTTTAGCAGATGGATAGAGACAATCATGACAACGCATGCCTTCGAGCACTCTCGCCATCTCATAACGCGTCAATGCAGGAGTCTGAACTAACTGCTCTCGTGTATATCCTGGTTGTTGAAAAAAAGCTATCGCTTGTTGTGTACCCAACAAAAGAAGACCACACAGCAACATTCCTTTCATCCACCCTGACTGTCGCATAACTTCACAGAAAAACTAAAAGCGTTCTTTGACTCGAGTCCCTATCATATCATCACTACTCAATTGATCTATCGCATCTATGTGACAAACAAACAAGGGTAAATCTTCATCACGTGCCAACGCAATAGCACTTGGATCCATAATATGTAATTGATCTGCAATTGCATCAGCAAATGAAATTTCTGTATATCTTATTGCCTCGGGAAATTTGTGTGGATCACGATCATAAATGCCATCTACCTTGGTGCCTTTGACCACAAAGTCACACTCAAGTTCGAGTGCTCTCAATACAGCTGCAGAATCAGTAGTGAAAAATGGATTACCCGTTCCTCATACACATATCACTACCTTCTTCTCTTCAAGATAGGTAAGCGCATGTTTTCTAATAAATAGTTCTGCCACTTGTGGGACATTGAGTGCAGACAATACTTTGGCAGGCACTTGTTGGTGCTCAAGCATACCCGCAATAGCCAAGCCATTGATCATCGTCGCTATCATACCAATATAATCTCCCGTTGCTCTTTCTATTCCCCAGGTTTCTCCACTTGCACCTCTGAAAATATTTCCTGCTCCCACGACAATAACTATTTCCCATCATTGATGATATAAATTCGCAACCTTTTGACCGATCTTTTGTAAATAACCAATATGCACCCCATCCTCACTTGATCATTTGAGCGCTTCTCACGAAAGTTTAAGGAGGATTCTGGTGGGTTGCATAGGGAAGTGACTAATAAAAATATGTGCTATAAGAGACTAGACTAACGTCCACTCATCCGGACCCTGTTGTATCACGAGACGTTTCATTTCAAGTTCTACGAGATCTTGGAGCAAATCTGGTAAACTACATGCGCATGCATCGAGAAGTGCTTGTGTGGAAGCCACACGCTCTAGTGCTAAGTATGCACAAATAGTTTGCTGAGGACCTGTAAGCGCTTCGTGCATTAATGAAGGTGACAGATCCAAACGAGGGAAATGAGCATCGAGCATATGCTCAAACGAAGTCACCGCGTGTGCTTTTTTCTGCACTAACAATTCGTTTGTCCCTGCGCTTTCTTGCTCAAAAATGCTCGCCGGTACGGTATACATGTGTTTATGCATCTTGTGGGCAAAATCAACGGTAATCAAGCTTCCCGATTTTTGTCCCGCAGCTGGCACGAAGAGAATTTCTCCCAATCCTGCAATCAATTTATTTCTCTGAGGGAAAGTAAAATTCGTTGGCGCTTGGTGGAGTTTCCAAGCCGACAGCACCAAACCTCCTCACGCAACGACACGTTGGAGGAGCTCACGCAACGTACTTTTCATCGCCACGCACAATCCGCATCACAGTACTACAATGGTGGGTAATCCATGTGCTCATGCTAACCTATGCGCTTGTTGATCTATTCACGGTGCACCTCACGATACTATACACAGCTTCCTCGACTCGATCTGCGTAAACAATGTTTCGAGCACTTGCGTTGCATACATCGATGGTTTCCTAGGTCCCACGATACTCAACCTCGGCATTTCCAAACATCACCGATCTCCTATTCCATACACTATCTTCGTCGTCGCACCTCCTTCCTGCAACGCATAGGGATAATCCGCATCACCTGCCACTACTACGCTCACGCCCTGCTCCTGCATCCACTTCTCCAATCCTTGCGTATCTTCCACACACGAAAAATTCCCCGCTAGCGCATCACTCGTCTTGAGCTCTGCCTGCAGACTCCACTGCAATGCTTTGGTGTATGAAGAAAAATCAGAAGGCATGGGAAAAAGAGTTGAAAATTGAAAGTTGATGGTTGAAAGTTCCCGTCATCCTGAACGAGCCGTAGGCGAAGTGCTTTGTCCCCGCATGGGGGAAGGATCCAGGAAACGTGAATTAAGGCTCTGTCATTCTGAGCGGTAGCGAAGAAAGCGCTATTTTGGCAACGCACAAGTCTGAGAATCTTGGGCATAACTTGCTAAGCACACTCCCCTAAGCAACCTCACTGGGACCCTTTGGGAGTGAGGTTGCTCCGTATGGAGTAGTTGATGTGTGTGCGCACGGAAGACCTGCGTTGCCTAGAACTTTTTGCT
>CAZWFZ010000056.1:0-6804 GCA_964633455.1 uncultured Candidatus Peribacteria bacterium
ATAAGCATAAACGTTTTAGAAAATGCAAAAAACACTCTCTGTATGAGGGTGTTTTTTTGTGCTTTGGAGAGGTAAAATTTGCAATTTTGGGGCATGGCAGATATACTGAGAGTGTTTAGTATTGCCTAGCTTATGGAAGAATTTGCACCTCGTAGCAATGAGTACGACAAACGCAATTATGTTGAAACACCTCAAGCACAAGAATTGAAGGCATATTTTGATGAGCTTACCAAAAATAATAACCTCGCAGAGCAGGTACCAGTTCCTGAAGTTGGTCCATTGACGCAGGAGATTATGCAAGAAGCAATTATAGTGGATAGAGCACATTTGTTGATGAAATATCCCGCATTGAAAGAGGCTACCCAAGCCAAAAAATTCAAACAAGACCTCAATGCATATATTACCTATATCAACAAACAGTGGGGCAAAAATATCCCCTTGCTCAAGCAAGAAGGAATGATAGGAGAAACTACCTGGAAAATTTACAGAACAGCACGTAGATATATCTATGCACAGCAGTGGAAAAAAGAACATCTCGATCCAAAAGAGCAAGAAGAAACATCTCCTGATCCGTATCTGATCAAATCATTCCCCAAAGACACCGTGCGTCGTGTAGATTCTTTGCGCATCAAAGCACCTGTCTTGGAGGGAGCGCAATGTGCTAAATGAGTCCGCCTGTATGCTCAAAAACTGTGAGTGAAAGAAGAAGATTATAGAGATCTTGTCCAATGAATTGACGCAAGAGATCAAGTAAGGGCTTTGGATACAGCTGGACGTCTTCAAGGATTTCCTTGGTCGTGATTGTTGTGAGATGAGAAAGCTCCTGAGTTGCTGTCTCGTTATATAGAGTTGCTCAAAAACGCGTTGTATGAGAGGTTTACCAAGGAACCTCCTTCGGACGATTTGCGTTCCGTCTGTATCCCGCTGTATTCTGATTCTAATATTACTCCATCGACTGATGGATGGCATGTATGACTCGTGTATATCAACATGCAAGGAGATTTGGAAGTGTCGGACTATACCTGCCCACCAGAAGTCCACAAAAATGGCAAACAAAACTGACCTATTGCGCTTGAGACCTATGTCAAATATATGGCTACACAAAGAAGACAAGATAGTTTTCATGAAGGTAATTTTCTCCTGCCAGATGTACCATTGTATCTCAAAGTGAAATCACCTATAGCTCAAAAAACATTGCCCGATCTCCCCAAAAGTAGCTAATCCCCTCAAAAAACACTTTTCACGTCCTTGGCAAGTCCTAATGAGGCAAATACTTGCCGACATTTGTGCTTTTTGACCTCCTTGTATACAATAAATATGTTTATATTAGGCATATTGGAGATGGTGGGGATCAAACTCTTATTCAAAATATTCTTGAGCTGTATGAGTGGTGTGCTGGTCAGTGTGTCCTTAGCACAAGATTGGTGAATTTATGATCAAAATACACAGCCGATTGAAATAGTAGATAGAATTGTGCAACAAGAGAATGCATCTACCAAAGTCATTACCACCAAATTGGATAACGTACAGCAAAATGCATCATTTGGTGCAGAGAATAAAGTGTCTGGCGTATTGGATAGTGTGAGAATAAATTTAGCAAACTACCTTGAGTGGTTTGTCTTTATCGGATTGACGGTTGCTGTGTTGTTGATTATTTATAACGGACTACAATTGGTGATGAATCCTGTTTCGGGAGATGATCTCAAGAAGGTACAAAAAAGACTTATGTATATTATCGTGGGTGTGCTGATGATGACAGGATTCTATTTTATCCTCAAAGTGCTCCTCAATATCTTTACTACGGTGGTCGCTTGATAATGCAAGTATCTCTCTCACAGATATGTGTTTCATGGAGCAAGAGGGGTGTTGCGTATCTATTTGGTATTGCACTTTTCATGTGAGGAAGTCAGGTGATTATGCAACCTACACCTGTCTTTGCTGACGATGCAACATTGACTCCCTTAGCTATGAATCGGGCAAGCGAGTTTGCGTTACCCCTTCTCAATGGTAACAAGAAAGATGATGAGAAACCATTTGATCTGGGCATCAAAGATGATTTACCCTTACTCGAAAATCTCAAAAAGGTTTTCTATCCATCTGCGGATGCAGGCAATGGCTCTTTGCGACGTGTAATTAGGACAATTGCTGTAGGTATATTTTTGGCACTATTGATCTGGGCATGAGCGAGATTTTTGCTCTATAGTGATAGTGAAGAGGAAGTCAAAAAATCTAAACTCAACTTGTTGTATGTGTTGTACGGTGCAGCGCTATTTTTCCTGGCATTTTGGATATTGAGTTCAGCACTTGATTTTGGTAGCATCGAGGGAGTGACCTGAGATGAGTGAGTCCTCAAACGTGTAGAGAATAATGTTATTCTTTTTGTGCTCGCCTTTTTGAAATCTGCTGCCTTTTTTGTGGCTATTATCTTCATGGGGCGATATGGGTACAAGATGTTGAGTGCTCCAGACGAAGAGAGTAAACTCAAGGAAGCGAAAACGGGTATTCTCAACGTGGTATTAGCATTGGTCTTTATCAAGATCATTGACTATATTTACTTCATTGCCAATCAAGAGGACTTCAAATCTAAATCCATTGAATTTGTGGCTCAGGCAAGCAAGTTTCTCGGGTATCTGTTTGGTATTCTGTTGGTATTGTCGGTGATATATGCAGGGTACCTCTATGTGACCTCATCAGGTGACAAAGACAATATTACCAAAGCGCAGACCTTGCTCAAATCCGTATTTATAGCTACCATGCTCGTTTTGCTTTTCTTGTTAATCATCTATCAAGTGTTCTCAGATGTCTTGGCATAATTACTAGAATGTGATTAGCAAAATTATCTTTTGAAAACAATTGCAACACGTGACATATTATCTATATATGGGCTAGCTTTTAGCCTTTTTTGTGTATCTCATGAAATATATAGTTGTAGCAGTTGCGATGCTGATGTTGTCTGGTTGTTTTCATCGTGATGAAACACCTACAGACGTTCCTACAAATACCCAAGAGACAGGAACGGTAGTTGCTACAGGAACGACAGAAGTTGTCTCATGAGCTACAGATAGTACGGGCGTATCTGACACAGGTACGGGTGGTCTAGGAACTGGTTTCAATACCAAAGACTTTTCTGATCCAGAGGTAGAAGAGGTGATTGATTTGTTGGAAGGTATGCTCAAGAGTTAGGAGTATATTTTCTTGCTTTTATTTTCTTGTTTCCTATGCAACTGACGTTGCACGAATATATTGCTGGGGTACGTGCTGGGTCGTTGGATCCTGCAACGGTATTTGCACATTATTATCAAAAGGCTATTGAGGCACCTTTTCAGGATGTCTATATTACGTTATGTCAGGACTATGCTACAGAGCGTGTTGAGGAGTATACACCACGTACTTTGGCTGGAGCACCCATCGCGGTCAAAGACCTCATCCTCACCAAAGGGGTGAGAACAACCTGTGGTTCTCACATGTTAGATAATTATATTCCTCCCTATAGTGCAACCTGTTTTGAACGTCTCGAAGCACATGGTGGTGTATTGATAGGCAAAACCAATATGGATGAATTTGCTATGGGAGCTAGTAATGAGACCTCCCGGTATGGTCCCGTACACAATCCATGGGATGCTACCAAAGTAGCTGGAGGTTCTTCATGAGGAAGTGCAGCAGCCGTCGCAGGAGATCTGTGTATTGCAGCACTGGGGACGGATACGTGAGGAAGTGTGAGACAACCCGCTGCGTTGTGTGGCGCCGTTGGCGTCAAACCGACCTATGGAAGAGTTTCGAGGTATGGTGTACAACCTATGGCCAATTCATTGGATCAGGTTGGTGTCATTACCAAAACCGTAGAGGATGCTGCGTTATTATTGGGGACGTTGAGTGGATATGATCCACAAGATGCAACGAGTTTGCCTGATAGTGATGTCAGTAGTTGGTTGAAGGCATGTGCTAGTAGTTCTTTGACTAACAAACGTTTTGCTATTCCCAAACAATTTTTTGCAGAAGGATTAGATCCTGCTATTGCGCAGATGTGCAAGGACATGTTTGTACAACTTAGCCACGCATGAGCGACGATTGATCGAGTAGATATCCCAGAATTTTCTTATGGTATAGCAGCCTATTATATTATCAATCCTGCAGAAGTGAGTACCAATCTTGCTAAATTTGATGGTATTAGATTTGGCTTACACAAACCTATAGATCAGTTTCCTTCGCTCAATGAGTATTATACTGCGGTGAGGTCAGAAGGCTTTGGTGAAGAAGCACAAAGAAGAATTTTGATTGGCGCGTATGTGTTGAGTGCAGGACATTATGATGCATATTATCGTAGAGCATTGCTGGTCAAGAATAAAATCAAACAACGTTTCACGCAGCTCTTCAAAGACTACGATGCTGTCTTGTGACCTACTTCACCTACGGTAGCATGGGATATCGGAGCCAAAGTAGATGATCCTATTGCCATGTATTTGGCTGATATCTATACAGTCATTGCAAACTTGACGGGTATGCCAGCACTGACGTTGCCCATTGGACGAATACCTCAAGGACAGACTACCTTGCCCGTAGGTCTGCAGGTGATGACAGATAATGGCAAAGAAGCACTCATGTTTGAGGTCAGTGCATCTCTCCAAACTCTTGCTGCTGATGCAAATCGTCGATGGAAACCTGCTTCATCTTCTCCCTAAGTCATGACCATACAACTCTATGCACGCGAATATTATCTCAGAAGCAGAACACGATATATTATTGCGGGAGTAGCCTTTTGTTCGCTTGTGTTGTTGACGTTGTGGTCGGGTGTATTCTTTTCACCTCAGCCGACGCGGATTCCAGGATGGCAATCTTGGGTATCTGTGTGCGTGCTTATTCTTTTTGCACTCGCCTATCGGAAATTGATTGGCTCCAAAATACCTGATATCATTGAAGCACATATCATACCAGAATGACTCGTCTTGGGTAACCAGCAGTATGCATGGTCTGCACTTGAAGGATTTGCTGTGGAGGTTGAGGGAGAGACGGGCAATGCGCACAATCTCATTATATGCACTCCTGAACACCGTATGGTGATGACCTTCGCAGATACACAAGAGCATATTCTTCCCTTTTTGCTAACTTTACAGTGATATACTCAGCAGCTTGAGAAAGTACCATACTCCACCTTGGAGATTGTGTTGAGAAGATGTAAAATTTAATTGTCACTCTCCTTCCATGAAAAGTTATGGCCATAAAGACCGTCAAACTATCATTACCTTCGTAATCACAGGGCTTGTACTTTTGGTATTACTCAATGGACTCTTTGTCTTGTTGGCAGTGCAGAGTAAGTGGACCATTTGGGTAGCAATAGGAACTGCAATCTTGGGATATATTTTTTGGAAGCTATATCGTCTCCTTACCAAGTTGACTTACACGTTCACTCATCAGCATATTACGATCACCTTACCCAATCAAAAGGAGATTGTCTTGGCATTTGCACATATCAAATCAATTACTCCACTAGCTCGTGTGCCTCGATGGCGAGGACGGGGTATCATTGCTATGCCCCAGTATGCACGTTTCCTGTATACGAGTTCGAGCAGTCGCCTCTTGTGTATAGAAATGAACGATGGAACACAAATATATATTTCTCCCAAAACATATCCTCACGACCTTACCAAGCTTCATAAGCCACACTAAAGGAGTGTTATTTTTTGCTTTTTTGCGTTCTTCTCTCTATACTTGTATATGTCCATTTTTTATATGCACAAGAGATAATGGGAGAGTATGTAGATAATCTCAAATTCCCTCAACTTGATAGAAATAACATCAAGGATGCTTTGGTGCAAAAGGAAATTATTTCTGCACAACAAAAGGAATCTACGTTATACAAAGAAGTGTTGAAGAATCTTGCCCCAAAACAAATTGCTCAACTTATTCAAAAGAACTATACAGATAAACAAGGAAATTTTCTTGCTTACAACAAAATACAAAAAGATTATGCATACTATTTCCTCACGCAAACTGCATTAGCAATGGTGGGATATGATTGTGCTATTGATGGCTATGATTGACCCAACATGAGAATGTGCGTACGTCAATTTGAGATTGATCAAAAGCTTCCTGTAGATAAGGGATTTGCTGGTCCCCAAGTGTTGAGTGGTCTGGTACGTTGCCTCACTACACCTCATGAGCAGATGACGCCCATTGAGACACAATCACCAAGAGAAGTTGTGTCACAAAAAATTCCTCAACCACCTGCTTTGGATACAGCTGAAATCAAGTCATCACTTCCTTCTGCAGTGGAGTATAAGGCACTCAAGGATAATATGTCAGCTAGGCAACGCGCATGTTTTGTGTACTTGCATGAAGTGTTGTGATTCACTCCCATAGTAACTGCTTGAATCCTGGGTAATATATATGCTGAATCGAAGTTTTCGACTACCGCACGTGGTGATAGGGGGAGGTCGCATGGGCTGTGCCAATGGCAAGGTCCCAGATGGACCAATCTCAAAAATTTTGCGCAACGCCTTGGTACCACTACTGATAACTATCAAACCCAACTTGCTTTTATCAAGCATGAACTTGCTACTACAGAAAAGAGTGCAGGCAGAGCATTAGCTTCAGCAACCACTGTCAAACAAGCAACAGAGATATTTTTGAGAAAATATGAAAGAGCTAGTATTCCTCATACACAGAGGAGAACAGATGCTGCACATGTAGCATATCAACAACAAAAAGAACAAGAAAACGTTGGATAGAAAGTCAATTTTGCCATCTTACCCAAGAGCGTCAGCTCTTTTTTTGAAAAACAAAAAGAGGAGTCTGACGGAGACAAGA
>CAZWFZ010000057.1:0-6793 GCA_964633455.1 uncultured Candidatus Peribacteria bacterium
TGGAATGCATAGACTGCTTGTGCAGTGGTGGTGTCATATACGCCACTGATAGGATCGGTAAAGAAGCCTAGCCATTGTAATTTTCTCTGGAGCATTTTTACTTCACGATCTGCATCACCCAGCGCTATATTTTCCAAAAATTGATATGCTCTCGTGTCACCGATGGCGAGGTAGTGTGCATTTTTTTGGTTGAGTTGTGGATCAATTTCTTCAGGGGAAACGATAGGATCTTGTGCAACTATTTCTTTAGGTGTTTCTGTTTGTGCTGGCGCCGACTCAATGGGGAAAGGTTCATCTGCGACTATTTCTTCAGCTTCCATTCAAGCTAACACCACTTCATCTGTATTTGTTTGGATAAATGATTCATACATCCCTTTCTTTTTGAGTGCTCTCATCAATGTTCATCTCGTTTGTGGTCCGAAATAGCCACACCAAACGCTCCCCGCATCCAACCCTAGTCGATCTTGTTGGAACGCACACACTGCTTGTTTAGTAATTTGGTCATAGGTAGAAGAATATTCTTCTTCGGTATAGTAGTTGAGCTGAGCTAACAAACGCTGTAGCATCCACACCCAAGGATCTTTTCTTTCGTCTCACAAATTGATGATCCATAAACTATTGAAGAAAAAGTTGGGGTCTATGGGAAACGCTTTCAAATCCCAACCAACTTTTTTGGAAGTTCCTTCAGGACAGACGTATCCTTCCATATAGTCAACACCAAACGAAATTGCTCTTTTGAGACCTTCTTCACCTTCACCCAATCGAATATCTATTCTATCATATTCCTCACCCCTTTCCCCCTTTTGCACAATTGCGCCTCACCTATCTTCTACCTGTCCGATACCAAATCATGGGAAAATAACTTGCGTACCGAATGCATAACTTTTGGGAGCTGCAATCATACCGTTGAATACAGGAGCACCAGAAGCTCCATGCGTACCTTTACCATTGAGGGTTGTCTCCGCTTCAAAATCTCATTGAAAGAAATAGCGCTGGTCTGCTTTGGGCGAATAATAGGCAGTTATTCTGAACGTTTGTTTGGTACACGCCGAAAGATCTGTGCCTGCCTCTACCGAAAAAGTAGACCAACCAAACCATGAAATGGCTAATACAAGAGCGCTAAGGGTGATTTTTGTTTTCATACGTATCTGTATTCATAAATGTGTATAGTTATATTATTGACAATTGCTATATTTGTCAAATTTTATATGGCTATTTTGATGTTTTATGCATAAAATGTGGATATATAAGAACATATAATACACGAACGTCAATCAATTTATCCTGTAGAAAGTCACCAGAATGGCAAAAAATGATTGCCACGCGTATGCTTAGAGCGTACAAGATTTTAGTAACATCCATGAGATGATACGAACACAAACAAAAAAAAGACTCTTTGTAGGTGCCTTCTTGATCTGATTGCTCTTTCGGTATGTACTTTCTGCACAGCAGGCTGTTTCATTTTCGTTTTTCAAAGTGTGGACGGTAGACCAAAATATCAAGATCTGAGAAACGTATGTCAAACAAAGTATCGTAGATGACGTTGCCGTTGGTACTATTATTGCAAATATTTCACTCGGTGAAGGGAGTTTTGGTAATGACCCGAGTATCAAGTCAGCGCTCCATCTCTACTCAGTAGGTTCATCACTAATACATGTCGATGTTTTGGATCTCATACAAGAAAGTAGTGATCCCAAACTTGCACTCACTACCCACCTCAAACATGTGGCAAAAACACTTGAACAAATTGAGACCACCACGCAAGCATTGAGAGAACGTGCGCTCGATCACCAACAAACGGCTCAAGACTGTCTCACCGAAAAAAATGGCGGAGATCAACTTTTCTTCGCTGGTGCGCAAAATAACCTTCCTGGAGATACACAGGCAGGACTTGAGCAGTCTATCAAAGCAGCACCTTGTTATATAACCAATAGAATCTACGCAAACGCCTATAGTTATCTCGCAGACAAAGTAAGTACCCATGCGAGCATTCTCCGCAAAAGACAATATATCCTCGAACAAAATTTCGATGCGCTGTTGACGCACAAAGCATACCTAGAAACAGATATGCTCAACCAATTAAATCAACTCAAAAATGATCTCAATTCCCTCAATCAAGTTAATTATCAAGAATTCAGCTGAATCTTCAACTTTGCGCTCCCCTACGACATCACTGATCTCCCAAGATTCCAGAAAATATTTTTCAATCCAGGAGAAATTCCTAATTATGTTGATCCACAAATTGGCTACTAAACTCGTCATGCTGAGTGAGCTGAAAGCGAGCGAAGCATCCAGGAGAAGTTCAATACCATCAAATACGTTTTCCTGGATCCTTCACCCTTGCTATGCAAGGGATTCAGGATGACTAAATTACAATGCTGCGTTACGGACAAACTCTTGTCGTTTGACTTCGAGAGTGTGTTGCGCTTGTTTGAGTTGGGTATGTTCTTCTTCAGAAAATTTTCCGAGTACATAGTCCGCAGTATCGATTGCAGGATTAGTCGGTCTTCCAATACCAATTTTGTATCTTCGATACTGGTCTGTACCGAGTTGCTGGGTGATACTTTTGATGCCATTGTGTCCACCATCACTCCCTGCCCGTTTGAGTTTGAACGCACCAAAAGGTAAATCAACATCATCATGCAACACGATAATTTGACGCTGAGGGATTTTGTAAAAATTGACTATCGACGCCACGGCGTTACCAGATTTATTCATAAAGGTCTGTGGTTTGACTGCCATGACGGCAAGATCCTTCTTGTAAGTTCCTTGTGCAATCGTGCTCTCATATTTTTTTACCTCCAAAAAACTCGTTAAACCCAAAAAATCAGTGAGCATATCCAATGCTAACCACCCTGCGTTATGTCTCGTCAGATGATATTGCGCACCTGGATTTCACAATCCTACAGCGAGTATCGTCGTTTTCATAGGAAGAGAAAATTGAGTAAGAAACAAATGTGTCTTGTGCTTTATTCCATGATGTAGAATTCGAGGACATCTGCTAGCTCTATTTTTTTACTTACTTTGATCTTCAAACCACAGTCGTGTCCTTCCCTTACTTCTTTGACACTTTCTTGTTCCTTTTGGAGTGAAGTGATTTGACCTGTTGTGAATGGTATTGGTTCTCATTCTGCGCCTACTTGAGGATCAGACGCTCTCCAAACTCTAAATTTAGCGCCATTGACGACTCTGCCTTCTTGCACTCTACCACCGATGACCATATCCTTAGCTTTTCTAAAGAACACACCAAGCACTTCCAGCTTACCAATAACTACTTCAACTTTCTCTACGACGATCATTCACTTGAGCACTGCCTCGAGGAAATCTATGTACTCATAAATAATATCATACGATTTGGCTTGTACGCCCATTTGTGTTGCTTTCTTTTTGAGCATACCACTGACTGCTACGTTGAATCCAATCACTATCGCTTGTGATGCTTGAGCAAAAATGAGGTCAGAATCAGTAATTGCTCCTACATCTGAATGAATTATCTTGAGGTCAACTGTCTCGGGAAGAGTAACTTTGAGTGATGCATGTTTGAGCGCTTCCAAACTACCAACACTATCCGCTTTGAGAATAAGCTTGAGTTGTACCTTATCTCCTTTACCAATTTTTTCTATAGTTTGCATCAATACATCTTTGTTGTGTACTTGTACATGCTCTTGGAGTGATTCAATTCTTTTGTTCGCCTCCTTGTCCGACGCAACAACTTCTGCGAGTCTGCCTGGTTCGGGGAGATCTTGAATACCAGAAATCACCACAGGATCACCAGCAGTTGCTTCTTTGATGATTTCACCTTTTCGGTTGAGCATTCTTCTTACTCTGCCAAACGTATTGTGAATGACTATAACATCACCAACACGCAACGTACCGGTCATAATCAAGAGCGTAGTAGTCACTCCTTGTTTGGCATCTTTGTTGGCTTCTACAACCACACCTACGGCAGGTCTACTTGGGCTATAACGAAGCGTCAACAATTCGTATTGGAGAAGAATTGAATCCAAAAGATCATTGATACCTTGTCAGGTCACTGCAGATACGGGCACAAGCATCACATCCCCTCCCCATTCTTCGGGTTGGAGACCGTGCTCTGCTAACTGACCTTTGATCTCATCTAATTTACCGACACCTAAGTCAATTTTGGTAATTGCTACAATGATCGGTACATGCGCATCTTTGGCATGATTGATTGCTTCTACTGTTTGTGGCTTGATACCATCATCTGCCGCAATGACTATCACGACAATATTGGTAATTTTGGCTCCTCTTGCTCTCAAAGACGTGAAGAGCTCATGACCCGGAGTATCGATGAAGGTAATAGGTTGATCATTGTGTATAATCTGTGATGCACCGATCGATTGGGTAATACCGCCTGCTTCACCTCCGAGGACATTTGTCTTTCTGAGGTAGTCAAGTAATCTTGTCTTACCATGATCAACGTGTCCCATGATCGTTACAATCGGTGGTCTCGGTATCAAATCCTCACGTTCTTTATCCTGATCCAAAATAGATTGGAGATTTCACGCCAAAATATCACTCACGGTCATTTGTGCATTTTCTCTTTCAATAGTTACTTGGAATTCTGCTGCCACGAGTGATGCAGTATCGAAATCTATACTTGCTTGCGCTCCGACTACAATCTTGTTGGATAACAATACTTTCATTACTTCTGGCAACGGTACTCACATCTTCTCAGAAAATTCTTTGACGATGATCTTGTCGCCCATACTGATCGTGCCTTTTTTCTTGAGACTATCTGACACTTTGTAGGTTTTTTCTTTTTTGACAGTTGCTTCCTGGGGAGTTGCACCTCTGTGTTGCCCACGTGCTCATATTTGAATCGCTGCTCCGGCTGGTCCGGATGATCTTCCTCCAGGTCTTCTTTGACCTCCCTGTCCTCATTGTCCGAATCTTGGTCTCGCTCCACCACCTCCAGGTCTACCTCCTTGACCAAAACTTGGTCTAGCAAAAGTTGATCACTCAGCTTGAGATTTCTTTTCGATAAGTTCGTCTACTTCTTTGTTGGCTTGTTGCTTTGTTTTGGTGGGTAGAGGAGCTGTGCTAGTTTGTATAGGTGCAGGAGGAGTTTTTTTGCGTGAAGTAATAATAGGGGTAGCGCTGACTTTTTGTGGTCACTTGCTAATAATTCTCGCGTGCATCAATGGTTCTTTCGCCATCACAATATCTGTATCTGGCTGTTCATCCTTCTTTTTTGTTGTTTTCTTGGGTGTAACTTCCTCGACTTCAATAGGTTTTTCTACTTCTTTCTGTTTGGTAGGCGTGACTACTTCAATTCCCAATCACGACAAAAATCCAGCATCATCACCGAAGATACTGGTTTCCTCTACTATTTTGACAGGGGCGGTTGCTTTTTTTGGCATGTGGCAATAAGAAAAATACTGTTGCGCGTCACTGTATGCATTTCATACGTGAAAACAAGGTGATTTCCTCTAAATCACCGCTAGCAAAATGCGGGTATTTCGGTATAAGCAGGCAACTACGGTGCTACTCCGTAGAGTTTTGTATTGACTGTAGAACATGTTAGCTCGATCTTCACTTCGTTTATTTGTACAACAAAAGCAGCTCTTGAGTTCGTTTCTCACCTTCCAAGATGTTTTTTTTGTTGGAGGAGCAATCAGAGATGTGTTGCTCGGTATCACGCAAGATCCCAAAGATATCGATCTCACGTTGTCAGGGCACCCCGATGAAGTGCGATCACAAATCCATGATGATGCATGTTCACGCTTCAGGACGGAGAAATTTGGCACTATGACCATCATTCCTCACGCAGATAAAGCACTCAACTATGAGATCACGCCCTTTCGCACCGAAGGTGCGTATGAGGATTTCCGTCATCCCGACGAAATTACCCGATCATCCAGTCTACTCGCCGATAGCAAACGTAGAGATTTCACGATCAATTGCCTCTACCTCACCTGCGCGCCTGACCAATTTATGCTCGTACCCACACAGCCCGCACTTCCGGCGACCGATGATCACGAACTCCTTGCACTGCTCGCCCAACACGGTAGTATTTTTCTGGTTACACACAACGTGGTCATCATCCAAAACCATGCGCATATCGAACTCCTATTCCCTGATGGCAAATTCAATGAAGAGCATGCTCAACACTTTTTTCAGGATATAGTCAGTGTCGGCGAAGGGAAACAAGATGGCCCCATAGTTTTCTTGATCGATCCCCATGGTGGTCTCAATGATTTGGTGACTCCTGTGATCCGTACCGTAGGTGATCCACACTTGAGATTTGGAGAAGACGCATTGAGAATTATTAGAGGAGTCAGATTCGTCAATATCCTCAATCAATATCTCGTCGCTAAACATGCTACGGATTTTTTCGATATTGATGTGGCGACACGAAATGCGATGAAAAAAAGTTATTATTTGATCAATGCACTTCCCAAAGAACGTCTCCATAGTGAAATCAAAAAAGTATTTAGTGCCAAAGATCCCTTTGGATATATAGCGTTGTTGGATGAACTGCGTATTTTGCCATTACTCTTTCCCGCAGTTGCTGCTACCAAAAATGTCGCTCAGCCCGTGAGATTCCATCCGTTTGATGTCTATAGTCATACCCTCCTCACGCTCAAAGCACTGCAAGAACGCAATGATGATCGATTGTGCAAACTAGGTATGCTCTACCATGATGTAGGCAAGCCTGAGCAGTATCACTACTATTCACTCATGCCCACCAAAGAAGAAAAAAAACTTCCTATTGCCGGCAAGATGTATCATACCACTCTCGGCGTTCCGCTCGCTACCAGCGACCTGC
>CAZWFZ010000058.1:0-6776 GCA_964633455.1 uncultured Candidatus Peribacteria bacterium
ACCTCACCCAAGACCCTAGTGTGTTTGATGGTACGATCAGAGAAAATTTGGAGTATGGTATGGCTCCTGCTTCTTGAACCCCCACAAACATTGATTCGGTAATCAAACTTGCGAAGTGCGAACGAATATATGAACTACCAGAGTGACTTGATACAGAGATTGGTGAACGTGGAGTAAGGCTGAGTGGTGGACAGAAACAACGTTTAGCTATTGCCAAGATTATGCTCAAAAATCCCAATATCATCCTACTAGATGAACCAACCTCTGCGCTCGATAGTTACAACGAAGAACAAGTGACGATAGCACTCAATAATTTATTTGTAGGGAAAACCGTACTTATTGTTGCGCATAGATTACAGACGGTGAAGAACGCAGATGATATTATTTATATCGATGAAGGTAAAGTGATCGAAAGAGGAACACATAATGAACTTGTTGCTTTGCAAGGAGAGTATTACAAGATGGTTGAATTGCAGAGTGGATTCTAAAAGAAGAATTAAGAATTGAGAATTAAGAATTGAGACACGGGAAACAAGAATCCAAAAGCAATTGCCAAGTAGCTCCCCCCTTATGAAGGGCCTTGGTGCCCGTATGGGTAGGGCAGACTCACGAAGTGAGTCAGGGGGTTATTTATTTCCTTTCACTACCCATGAAAAACGACATCGTACTCAATAATGAACACTTTATGATGCGTGAAGCAGATCTTCCCTGTTTGATTCCTTACACCGACAAAACGGGTGGATCGCATTTTTCTGTTGCGCTTATGAAGGATTTCTTTCGTAGCTGATCAAAAATACTTTTCCTTACCGCCTATCCCATGGCCAAAGAGAATTTTATGGAGCAGATAGCTGGAGAAGAAAGTAAGGTGGCCTATATTACCGATGCAAAAGACCTCACGACTGAGACACAGGTGATTATCCTGGAGAGTTGAAATGAAGCATTATTTCTCGAAGTCTGCACGTCACTTGCTGATCTGGATGAACGTGTTGTCTTGGTGAAAAATATAGAAGTGTTTGGACAAGCAGTCTTTGACGTTTGTTTCCCATTGCAAAAAATTATCCTCTCTGGAAATATCGATACGTGTGTTGCCAAAGAGCAGATAGTAGCACATCCTTTTGCTACCGTGGTGATGTTCGCACAACCGCAGATTGACTTGCCCTACACAGCTCCTGCACTGCAAAAATATCAGGCATATATGTGGGGCAATCGGGGTGAATGATTTTTGCATGTAGATATGAACGAGTAATATTTTATTTGCACATAAAAATGATGCAACCACGATACATCATGACCTGTGGTCTCAATCATAGCTGAAAGACAACGTTTGGGCGTGAACTGCAAACTAAGCTACATCCTAGTATCGTCTTGGATAATGATGAACAACACGTTTTTGCTCAGTATCAGCAGGAGTTACTTGAGAAAATGCATACCTACTAATTTTGATCGTTTGATTTGTTGCACTTCACAAAACTTTCTTTGAATTCTGCTACGTTGAGATCTTTTTTGTAGAGCATCCAATCAGGTGAAAACGTTGCTTGATCAGGTATCTCGATGAGTTCTGTCTTGATTTTAAAATGTTGTCTTCAATAGAGATCTTGCTCATGGCTTTTTGCCACACGGAGAACTACAAGGAATTGTTTTTGTAATCATCTACTGATGTCGAAGTGTTCTGCTCCTTCACTCAAAAAGTGGTAGTTATCTGCTAGCACATCTCATCCTATCTTGGTATCAAAGTCAGTTGTTCTCGGTGCTGTCCATGATCACAATACGATATCACCAGATCATTTTTCTTTCATCACATACGTCATCAGCTTTCTAATCATATCAGAAGTTGCTTGCGGAAGTTCCTCAAACAGATACGTAAACAATGATTCATCAGGATAATTGAGCAGTACTTCTCCATCTATTGCCTCCAATGCATCTTTGAGTATAAACTCATACTCACCAGGTTTCCTGTCTTTATTTACCTCGAGGTTTTCTATGAGTTCCTGACGAGTTAGTTGTGAGAACTCAGGAAATCTTGCCTTGATTGAGTCCAGGTAGTCGCTCGTGTAGCTTTCATGAGGGAGATTACTATTGGGGTTGTGCATGGGAGGGAAGTATACATAAATCTATAATACATTATAATTATATTATTATATTTGTCAATATTATAACACCACTTTTTCTCTATTGACAAAGTATATTATTTGACTATATAAGAAGCATTTACTAGCCATTTTGTATGGATTTGCGTGAAATAGCACCTCCAGAAGTGCAAATACACGATGACGATACGCCTTTACCTCATCTGCAGCCCTCTGTAGGTCAGCATTCCCTATTGGACGTGTGTGATCAATTTCCCCTTCCTACACAAGTATATACGCAAAAGACCGCTAAGCGTATTTATCGTGCGCTCACCAAAGTACCTAGTGAGTTTCCTCACCCAACACCTACGACATATTTACAAGAATTGATACAATCGCATAGAGAGGATATTATTGCACTATGGCGTTCATCGGTGAGAAGCATACTCCCTACCCATGGGTATCGCAAATCAATTGAAGGACACCTAGAGAGCAAGCATATCGCTAAAGTAGATAAAGCACTCTATACTTTTTTGCTTACTTCCGTCTTGTGGTGAAAATGAGCCCTCATGACAGAAGATCAAAAGTGTCTAGTCATACCACCAGCAGTCAAGACACATGCGTATCTCATGGAACAAATTGACTTAGTCCCTCCACCAAGCAAAGAGGCAGAACTCCCTTGATATTGGAGAAATATGGAATTGTTGGGAGTAATTCCACCGTTGTTTGTTCGACAACAAGAGAGAGAAATGTTGTGAGTACAACTGCAAGTATATATGCAATTAGCACAGATACTACGTTTACATCCAGATCTCTTAGCTAAACGTCCCTTGATATTTACAGACACGCAAAGAAAATATAATGGGGCAATCTTTTCAGCAATTGCACAACATATTCCTGACTATACAAGACGTTGGTTGCAACATGTTGCAGAATCCTATTGCTATAGAATGCAGGATGCAACTATGATCAAACAACATAAGCATTATCAAGGTGTCCAAAAAGCGTATGGAGCAAGTCCCTTTGAAGGAGCAATTCTATTGAGAGAGATGTTGGTGGTAGATTATTTCCAACATATATTAGGTGAACAAGTGATCGTCAAGCGTGCTTCCAATTATGATGACAAAGAGTATGGGGTAGATATGATTGTATATACGCCTTCACTGTGAAAGGTGGGTTTTTTTGATGTAACATTTGATCCACAGAAAATTGATGAAAAAAAAGAAAAAGTAGCCCAACTTGTTTCAAAAAATACCTACCAACAAACAGAATTTTATAATGCACTTACACAAACAGGACGCCAGCCTATGTGCCACGTGACGTGATGAGTGATATATATTGATTATGAGGCTTTTTTGGTCTATCTCAAAGATTATCTACTGGAGCTGAGTTCAGGAAGTACAATACAACATCTTCGTCGAGTAGCAACACAGTATCCCGCTACCAAGATATGGGAATTGTTTCCCATAGATAAACAAGCAAAAAAGTTATTGACGATGCAAAAGTCTACTGCGTAATATTTTTTCTTTGCTGTGCAGCTTGGATAAATCCTGTAAATAATGGGTGTGGTGCATCGAGTCTTGAGAGAAATTCAGGATGCGCCTGTGTCGCCACGAAAAAGGGATGATCAGCTAATTCAATATATTCTACCAATCACAACGTATGGTCTTTTCAACTAAGTACCAACCCTTTTTGGGTCAAGAGATCATAGTAGGCTGGATTAACTTCGCATCTATGTCTGTGTCTTTCGGTCGCTTGCGGTGCTTGATAGAGTTCTGCTACACGAGATCAAGGCAGCAAGTCAGCAGTATAGGCTCCCAAACGCATGGTAGCTCATTTCTCTTGGGTGTCAGATTGCCCAGGCATTCGACTAATGACCGGGTCAGCACAGGTAGGCTCTGCTTCAATCGTATGTGCATCAGGCAATCCACACACATGTCTTGCATATTCGATCACCGCCATTTGTAATCCCAAGCATAATCCCAAAAAAGGTATATTATTTTCTCTCGCAAATTGTGCTGCCAGGATTTTTCAATCCATGCCTCTTTTGCCGAATCCCCCAGGGATGACCAACCCATCTAACTCTTTGCACAATGTAGGCCGTTGTGTCTTGTCTTCAAATGCTTCTGCCTGTATTCGATGAAGGTGTATTTTGGTGATGTATGCTGCGCCTGCATGTTTGAGGGCTTCTATGACACTCAAGTAGGAGTCTTGCAACTGTGCGTATTTGCCGATGATGCCGATGTTGAGGGTATTGGTAGGATGCAAAAAATGAGCTACACGTTGATTTCGTTCGGTCAAGTCTGCTGTATGGACGTCGAGTCATAATCTTTTTTGTACGAGGAGATCTACTCCTTGATCTTGTAATAGTTGCGGTACCTCGTAGATACTTTGAGCATCTTTGCCTTCGATCACATATTGTGGTTCAGTATCACAGAAGAGTGAAATTTTTTCTTTGATCGCACTGGTGAGTGGCACTTTGGTTCTACAGATAATCATGTCTGGCTGAATACCCAATCTGGTGAGCTCTCTGACCGAATGCTGAATAGGTTTAGTTTTGACCTCACCTGAGTAATCAAGATAGAGGAGTGGCGCTACATGGACGTACATGGTATTATCCCTACCTATATCTTTCCTCAATTGTCTAATGGCCTCGATGAAGTGTGGTCATTCTATATCACCGATGGTGCCACCGACCTCTACGATAGTGACGTCAGCTCATACGCTTGCCTGGATAAGTAATTCTTTGATTTCGTTGGTCACATGAGGTACTACTTGTACGGTTTCTCCCAAATAGTCACCACGTCTTTCTTTGGTGATGATACGTTGAAAAATATATCAGGAGGTGATTGATGATGTTCTCGAGAGGGATTGATTGAGAAATCTTTCGTAGTGTCCGAGGTCAAGGTCTGTCTCATAGCCGTCTTGAGTGACAAAGACTTCGCCGTGTTCGTAAGGGGACATAGTGCCCGCATCTATTTGCAAATAGGGGTCGAGTTTGATCAGGGTGACGGTATGTCAGGCCTGTTTGAGAAGTTTACCAATGGATGCTGCGACAATGCCTTTTCCGATTCATGAAATTACTCCTCAGGTAACAAACAAAAAACGCATCTCTAAAGGCAAAGATAAAAACCCTATTCGACATCCAAAAAGAAACTATTTCTTTTGATTACCTCTCCCAATCATTCTGCAAGCGGTGGATTGAGTGTTTTGGCAAGTTTGTATAATCTATTGATGCTACTGTGATGCTTCCCTAATTTAATGATTTGTTCAAACATAGGCAAACGTTGTGGTGAGATCTTCTTGAGCACTTTTTTCACTGCCTCCCTTGCATACACAGCACTAGTACTATCATAATTATACAATGTCTCCAAGAGTGCAAGCTCAAGATTAGCTATGGGGAAGCTATGTTTTCCAATTTTGATCTTGGTGGTCCATTTTTCAAAACGTGCAAAATGATTGGTGGTTTTGGTGGTGTATTTTTTGAATAAGACATGTTTGCCGGTGACGATTGTTTCTTTGGCTTGTTTGGTAGGATTGACGATTTGGAGTGACTCAGGAATTTCTCTATTGCCGCGTTGGAGTTCGAGCGCAACGAGTCAGCCGATATATCGTTTTTTACCCAAGTTGTGGGTGCAGTGGTGATGGAGGATATCCCAGTAGTAGTCTTCGAGCACCAAGCTCTCTGCAATAAAGTCTTCGGGCAGTTTGACGAAAAAGATATCTTTTTTGATAGGCATCAGATAGCCTCTATTTTTGAGATAATACAAAAATTTATATGCTTTGGTGTCGGTGTAGTCGGTTCAAAGTACTTCGGCAATCATCGCTTTGAGTGGTGTACTGTAGATGATTTTTTTCCTCCATTTGAGGAGCCCTTTAATCACTTGTTGGAGTTGATTGTTTCTCATGTATCTAATGGGAAGCCAAAATCTTGTGAAAAAATAATAACAATCTTTCTAGAAAAATAAAGAGGAAGTTACTAGATAAATTTTTTGCTTTTGTCTCTTGTTTTCATCAGATAAACTCATAGAACTGCAACGTTCAGGTGCGTATGTTCTTGGTTTCTGTGGCTTTATCTCCTTATCTTGTGCGTCATGCAACAACTTAGATTATTCTCTCAGACACAGCCCGTGACGAGAACATACGATTTTGAGTATATCAAAGCTACCTTCACCGCAATTTCTGACTCAGTCCATGAAGTCGTACTCGAGATCAATTCCAACAAATTCCTCATCTCTCTCAAAGCTGGCCTCCAAAAGCTCGAACATTTTGAGGTCATTGCTGTCAAAGGTTTCGTAGAGTTGGGTATGAAAATTATTAGATTGCTCAAAAGAATAGTTTCTGCGTTGTATTTCGAACATTAGATCACAAGATACCTTCACTGACCTGTTTGCTCCCCCTTTAAGAAAGGGGGTGCCCTGCAGTATTGCAGGGCGGGGGATTTCTGATGGGTATTCAAGTTTGAATAACCCCCCGGCCCTTTGGGCCACCCCCCCCCTTCTAAAGGGGGGAATTCAGTTTTTTTGACACGTTTTACTTGACTATTTGATTCTATGTCTACACTCGATATTACCACTGAAGAAGAATTTGCAGCTGCGTTAGCGACGCCAGATGTATTGATCATTGCTGATTTCTGGGCAGAGTGGTGTGGACCATGCCGTATGCTCTGACCAGTGCTCCATCAAGTAGCTGACAAGTACCCTGATACGG
>CAZWFZ010000059.1:0-4344 GCA_964633455.1 uncultured Candidatus Peribacteria bacterium
TCATCTTTGATGGAATATATTGCCACCAAATGATTAAAAAACGGACAAGTTTTACGACCTTTGAGAGCATTGCTTACTTGAGCTGAAGCCAGCCCTGGAGCGTTTGAGATGTTGGTGGTGTTGGGGAAGGAGGAGAGTTTGAGAAGGTTGAGAAATGAGAAATAAGACTTAAGAATTAAGAGTTAAGATTTAAGACTCCAGAATTAACTTTGGGTAGATGATCTAAACATGTCTAGGATTATCTTTTATCATGAGCATTTCGTGCGAGCCTAGACTAAACATTGATTCTAAGACACGAGCAACTGGTATAAGTTGAGGATTTGGACGAGGAAAGATAGGCTCATAAATGATAAAGTTTCCCTCCGTATCTATGCCTGTTGAGAGCACATGATGTCCGTCTCAACCATTTGATGTGTCTGCATATCAATAGAGCATATTACGACTTACTCACAAGAGAAAGAGAACTCATCAAGTTTCTCTTTGTTGATGTGTTGTGATAAATTCTATAATTTCTTCACGAGTCTTTCAATACATGAAGCGGACTGACGAGGAGATAAGTCTTTCATCTACGAGAGGATCAATGAGGTCCATAGTCTTTCCATCTTCAAAAATTCGTTGTGTGCCTTGTATATGATCATGAAAAGCGGGGGTAATATATTTTTTGATGAGAAGCATTTTGCCAGTGTCGTCAGCTATGTTATACTGCTGAGCATCTTCAGCGCTCCGTCCAGAAAAACTAGTTACTTCCAAGTATAGCCTATCCAAAAAAAGTGCAATTTCATTCGCACTCAATAATTCTCATTTCCCTCGTCTGCCTCGTTTTGCAAGCCCAAATCCATCGAAATTATCTTTTGCAGCGAAATTAGTACCAAAGAAGTAGTTGAGTATACCCAAAAGCACGGTTAGTGAACAGTACCCCGAATGCCAACCTACAGGAAGAAAATCATTGCTGTATTGTTTCATGTGCTTGATAATAGTACAAATACCTATCAATTACATAAAAAGAAGGATTATACAACATTCTTTTTGTGGCATGCGAAACTATAAATTAGCCAAACCTATCACAGAAATGGGTAGTTTTTTTGCATTTTCTGGCTATTTTCCCTACAAGTTTATTGAAACTCTCTAATAAAATCATAGATATTTATCCATTGTATACCTTTGTGTTTGCCGCTTGCTAATGGATCAGTAGATACAACCATTTTCGGATATCCATCTTTGATCGCAAGTAAATTATTAAATTCCCTGTCTCTTGTGGTATCATCTGTGATAATATAAGCCACCTGAATATAGGTTATTTCATTTCACTTTTTTGCAATAAAATCTATTTCTTTATTCCCAATATTTCAGATATACACTTTGTATCCCATTTTCCTGAGATGCAGGTATACCATATTTTCTATTATTTTACCAATATCTATTTCCATATGAACTCTGAGATTGTTTCTAATTCATAGATCATTGAAGTAATATTTTTCATTATGTTCCAACATTTTTTTGCCATGAATATCAAACCTTCACACCTTGTACATGAGATATGGTAGTTCAAGATATGAGACATATGTGCTGAGTGTGGTGAGAGAAGATATATCTCGACCATATGCTTGAGATGCATTTTTAATATTTCTCAGTGAAACAGGACTTCATATAGTATCTGCAAAGTAATTCAATATTTTCTCGAGATATGCTGGCTCTTTGATAGAAAATCTCGTCACGATATCTTTGAAGAGGATGGTGGTTAATACTGATTTCAGATAATCCTCTTTTTCTAATTCATCTTCTATAAATGTTAATTCAGGCATGCCTCACCATCTTGTATAGTCAGAGAAGGTTTTTCATGAGTGCTCTTTTTTTGTAAAGAAGAGATATTCTTCATAATCTAGTGGAAACACTTCAAGTGGGATATATCTCCCTGTCAGATATGTTGTAAGCTCAGTAGAGAGTAGGTGAGCATTTGATCCTGAAATAATTATCTTTTGTGTTCATTCAGTGAATTTAGCTCTAATAAATCTCTCTCGCTCTTGTATATCTTGTATCTCATCAATAAAGATATATGTTGGTTCTCCATATTTTGCCACAAAAGCATCGTAAAGATCAGATAGCTCTACATGGGTTTTGATGATATTTTTGTTATCAAGCTCTTTATTGAAAAAGAAAACAGTAGTAAGATCTATGCCTAGAGTTTTTAAATATCCCATTACTATAAAGCTTTTTCCAACTCTTCTTTGTCCTTGTACAATAATGATTTGTTTTGTTTTCAGCAAACTATCTAAGCGGTCATAATACCATTTTCTTGGCACAATTTTTTTTTGGAAGAGGCTTTGACTCTTGAGAAGTATATTTTCCATTGGACAAAAATGAAGAATTAAAGATTTTGTCTATTATAATGGACAAAAAATAAAAAGCAAATCATTATGCAATTTTCTTCGCTTTTTTTGCATTTCCGAGCTATTTTCCCTACAATTAGAGTGTCCAACTCCTTATTTCTTGTATACCTGATGAGGAAAACACTTTGGTTCGCCGTAGTTTTAGTGACAATTTCTATAGGATTGGCTTCTACAAGCCCTGTTTTTGCTGGTATGCCACGATTTGGTAAGGGGGAAAATAAGGTGATTACCCAAGATATTAATGACGTGGTGGGCGAGGAGATCATCAACTCTGAGAAAGCCCTGAGAGATGGGTCCTATACGCTGAGTGAGGGTGTAGAAGGTATTTATAATGAGACCAAACTGGAAGATACGGGTACGAGTCGAGAGAAAAATGCCAACTATATCAAAGGCTATATCAATTACTTTTTGGGAATAACGGGCTTGATTGCGCTGTTGTACTTGTTGTACCATGGTTTCATGGCGGTGACTGCCTGAACGGACGAAGACCAGCTCAAAAAGGGTATGGAAGGAGTCAAATATGCGGGTATGGCGATTGTAGGTATAGCGGTTGCATGGTTTGTGGTGAGTGGCCTGTTTTGGCTCTCCTTTATCATTACAGAAAACCTCTAAGATGCTCAAACGTCTCATGCTACTCAGTGCAATTATCATTAGTGGAAGTGCAGTCTATGCACAAGATTTTCAGCGAGATGAATACCAAGATTGGCCGTATGATGCGGGCACCGAGACTACTGACGGGAACGAAGCAACCAACCTTGGCAAAGTAATCAAAGATGACGCGGTAGATCCCAACGATAGCGCCATCAATAAAATACAGAAATCGCTTCAAGTGGACTATCAAGACTCCAAGGGTGTCGATCAAACGGCTACCTATTTTGTCAAAAATATCCTCAACTGGTTGATGTCTATTGCGGGTCTCGTTGCGCTGATTGTGCTTTTGTACGGCTTTTATCAGATGTTTGTGGCTAAAGATCATAAATCTGGTTACGAAGAGGCCTTCAAAATTGTCAAAGGCGCTGCGATTGCTCTTTTCGTCATTGCCTTGGCATGGTTTATTGTCAGCTGGTTCTTCGATATCTACTTCAAGGTCAGAGATGACGTGTAGAGGGGGTGAAATTTGCGTTTGAGAAGGTTTATATGTATAATGAATATTGATAATAACGTGCATTGGGAACCGTGTAGGGACGCATATATAATGCGTCCGGAACTATAACCTAAACGGCAAGAAGGAGTTTTATTTATGGGTAACATGATGATTGGATTCGGCACAGACAAGGACAAGATCCAAAAAGGCAAAAGAAATAACGTCTACAACACGGAGACGATGTTGCCTGTTTCTGAAATTAGAGGAAATACCCTTATCCTCAAAGATGGTGGGCTACGTGCAATTATCAAAGTGACAGGCGTCAATGTGGATCTCAAAAACTTGGATGAACAAGAAGCGGTAGTTGAACAATACAAAAAATTTCTCAATGGTATGGAGTTTCCTATCCAAATCTTGTTGCGTAACACCTATCTTGAACTGTCGGATTATATTCTCTATATGCGTGACAATGTGAACAAAGTCAAAGCACCTGCGCTCAAAGATCAAGGGGAGAAATATGTAGACTTTCTCGAGCAGATTAACGCACAGCAAGGACTGATTTATGTCAAAGAATTTTATATTGTCATTCCGTATTACAACGCAGAAGCAGACAAAGAAAACGTCGGTAAATCACGATGGAGCAAATTCCTCGAAGCACTCTCCAAAGTAGAAACACCCGAAAAGATTGTCCAAAGATATAGAGGATTCATTTCCAACAACAAATTCCTCGATACGAGAGTGAATGTAATCATCGAAGGCCTCAGAGGTGTCGGCATGTACGGCGAGAGACTTGAACTTCCTGATATTATCAGTCTTCTCTTCAAGGTCTACAATCCCGATGCCCATAAAAATCAGGCAGCGATGAGCGAATAA
>CAZWFZ010000059.1:4444-6708 GCA_964633455.1 uncultured Candidatus Peribacteria bacterium
AAGAAATAAGAACAAATGTTCTTATTTTCTCTTGCAATCAAAAAATAATTCCATAAGAGTACAGAGGTGAGCGAGAGAATAGAGACATGAGAAATATTCTTAAAATATTCTGTAGTTATTCCTTGCACTTTCTGCCCAAGCCACTAAGAATGGTTTGTTGCAACACCTTTTATACCTTTTCACTTCACACACATGGCCAAAGTAACCGCAAGTTCGAACAAGAATGCATCCAACAGTGTTTTAGACGAAGCATTATTGGCAATTGAGAAACAATTTGGTAAAGGCGCTATCATGAGACTAGGAGCCAACAGACAAGCGACACAAATCAATACCTTTCATAGTGGCGCATATCTCCTCGATGGTATTTTGTGAGGAGGATTCCCTGAGGGGAGAGTAGTTGAAATTTATGGGCCTGAGTCATCAGGCAAGACTACCTTGGCATTGCATGCGATTGCACAGATCCAAAAAGCAGGAGGGACAGCAGCGTTTATCGATGCTGAGCATGCGTTGGATCCTGACTACGCAGGCAAACTAGGTGTCGATTTAGACGCACTATTGCTTGCACAACCAGACTATGGTGAGCAGGCATTACAAATTGCAGAAGAGTTGGCGAAGACCGGTGCAGTGAAGTTGATCGTGATTGATTCAGTCGCTGCGATGGTACCGAGAGCAGAAGTAGAAGGAGATATGGGAGATAGTCACATGGGACTCCAGGCACGTATGATGTCCCAGGGATTGAGAAAGCTTACTTCAATATTGGCGAAGACAGGTACGACGTGTATCTTCATCAACCAGTTGCGTATGAAGATCGGTGTCTTGTTTGGTAATCCAGAGACGACTACCGGTGGAAATGCACTCAAGTTCTATGCATCTCAGAGAATTGAAATTAGAAGAGGCGACAAAATTGAAAAAGATAAACAACAAATTGGCTACATCGCCAAAGTCAAAGTTGTCAAAAACAAAGTTGCGCCTCCTTTCAAAAAAGCAGAAATCCCTGTCTTGTTCTCTCAAGGATATGATAGAGCTACTGACTTGGTCGAGTGTGCGTTGTTGTTCAACTTAATTACGAGAACGGGCGCATTTTATACGCTCAATGGTCAGAAAATCCAAGGCAAAGAAAACACCGTAGCTCAGCTCGCTGCTGATCCCAAAGCTACCGCGAAGCTCGAGATAGAAGTACAAAACATGATCAAAGAGATCCGTATGGGCAAGATAGCTCCTGTGGGAGAAGTCGCTATGGATGCAGAGGACGTGAGCGAGGAGTAGAGAGTGTATAGTATAAAAGAATGCTCGAGAGGCAACTCGAGCATTTTTTCCTATACATTATTCCTATCAGAATTTGCAATTTCCTATATAATAACTATATTTTATATATTTAAAATATATATAATGTATATGGCACAAGCACAGATTATGTTTACCACAGATGAGGAGCTCAAGTTGCAAACCATGCGTAAACTGAAAAAGGAATGAAGCTCACTCAAAGCATTACTGCAATACGCAATGAGGGCATATGTCAACGATAAAATTTCTCTTGGCATACTTATAGTAGATGATGAGGATGTTTGGACTCCTGAGTTAGAGAAAACATATCAAGAGCGTATGCATGATTTTGAGCAAGGCAAAAATTATATGTCTTGAGATGAACTTATAGCACGTTACTCACCCTAATCATGGCTTATATACTTCATGTACACCACACGGTGGTTCATTTTTTGGGTATGCACCCAGAGGTTGCAAGATTATTTATAGAGAAAATTCAGCCTATACTTTTGGATCCCTTTTCACATGCAGGGGATACTAAACCATTGCGTGGGAAGTCCCCTGCAAGAAATAACTGTCGAAGATTACGTATCTGAAAGTGGAGATTTTTGTATGAAGTGAAGCAAGAGAGATGAATGGTAGTAGTTTGGGATGCGGGAAATAGGGCAGATATTTATAAGCGCATGCCAAGAAAATAATTTATTTATAAAAAAAGCCTCCTGAATTCAGGAGAGCTTATGAATGCCTTCGCCGTTTTGGCTGAGGCTTTTTTCTTGTCTGCCCGGATGCGGGCAGTGTGCTGGGCAAGAAGATTGCTAGGAGTCCGAAGACGATACCAAGGCTGTAGAACAGCGTGCTCGGTTTCTGGGGCTGGTGGTCGAGATAGTAGAGCTGATGCTTTTCTATCAAGGAAATGAGTTTACGTGGATAGTGTCTATCCGATGCATACCCGAGTCTCTGAAGACCAAGTGCCCAATCAGCATACTCCTTGCCATGGAGCG
>CAZWFZ010000060.1:0-2828 GCA_964633455.1 uncultured Candidatus Peribacteria bacterium
TACAGATTGCAGAACCAAACACACTCCTGGAGCGAGAGGCGCTTGCATCCGCTTGTATCCCAGAGTGAAAATCAAATGATCGACACAATGCGTTGATGGATTATGGCTCTTTGATAGCTACAGCCAAGAGCACGTGAATCAAACCCTTGTCCAAACAATCACCTTTTTCATGATCTGTCAGACAGGCGAGAGGACAGATTCTCAAATCACTGTTGGCGTATGGTCATCTTTCTCAAAAGCAATTGCTCGACCTCATTCCTCATGAGCATCTCGAAAGAGCATTGGCGACCTTGATCAAAGAGGGGACGGTTGTCTTGGAGAAGAGGAAGTATGGGATAAAGAAATAAGAATCTTAAACGTTCCTCCCCCTGTCAAGGGGGAGTGAGAGGGGGTTTTATATACGTATAGGAATTTGCTTCTTAAAACCCCCCATAATCCCCCCTTGACAGGGGGGAAATAGAATATAATATTTGACAAAATAGAATAAATATGTATAATATATTTGCGGTGCATGAGGATGTTGTGACGAGTAGTACTCTTTGGGTCCCACGTTTGTGTTTTACTGCTTAGTTGCATTACAAACCTGGCTCCTCATCATAATACCGATGGCGCTTGTATAGGTATTGAGAGAAACATGATGTGCTGAGTCCTTTTTGACAGTAGTGTCGTGGCATGAAGATGCGTTCTTATTGGCGTCTGACTGATCTTTCGATGTACTATCGTGCTAGTTCTATTCAAAAACAAAAACAAGCGCCTCTGCAAAGAGGCGCTTTTCCTACATTTAACTAAGTATATCGTAAATAAAGCAAGTTTTTTAAAATAGTCTCCTTAGAGTTCAGGTATAGTATCGATCAGTTTGAGACTATCAAGATCGCCTACCACTCTATAGTCTCCTTCGATATAGTGTCATTTATATTTGTTCGAATAACGGTCGCTGATAGATAGTTTTGCTTGACGAGGTCTTTCATGCTCTGTGCCTGATTTATCAAAATCAATGAAGTAAATTTTACCATCTTCTCCAAGAATTACATTTCTATGAGTCGTGTCATTGTGATAGAGTCATTCATGATGCATGGAGGTAATATAAGCAATCAGCGCATCTTGTAATACTTCTACGGTATGAGGAGAAAGTGATCATAAGCCAAAATCTGTGCTCAGACGATCAAAAATGCGTGCTTGTTTTTGTTCTTTAGAGGTTCACTCCATTTGAGGAAGTGAAAAATCACCTAGGTAGTTATCATAGAACTCGTTCTCTGGGTAGCGCTTGAATACACTGAGAAGTAACTCAATTTTCTGTTTGATGTCTTTGTCTATTCTGCAATCGGTATAGTTTTCAAGCGGTCAAAGTAGTGTCAATGCTTTTTCATCTCCTACTTCTTTGACTAACTCTTGATAGAGGAGTGGCAATACCTTTGAAAGCTTATAACTATAGAGCGTCATACCTTCAATAAAATCCATAATTAAGTACATTTCTCCATCATCATCATTTTTGATGCCATAGACCTTGGGTACTCAGATGAAGGGGGAGTTATATTTTTTTGAGAATCTATACATTTGAAGGTGATTATAGTACTCAAAAATGAGTTTCTCATTTTCTTTTTGATTTTTCCTGCATTTAACAACCAAAAACTTCTGATGTTTGCCTTCATCAATGGTCACATCTACAACATACACCCTACCATTGTATCACTCACTATAATAGTCAGTTTCTTTGTTGATGGAATGCATATAGTTGAATATTTGCGTATACGCATCCTGAGGAAGATCTGTTTGGAGAACATCATCTAACTGAGAAGCGACTTTTTCGCTGCTCTTTGATAGTGTAGTTTTACTGTTCTCATTGAGATGATCATCAATGATATCGTGTGAATGGGTCATACTTTTCCAGCAAAGGATTCAATAAAAACATAATATACATATTTATTCATAAAAGTCAATTAAAACTACTGTTTTCCTCATACCAAATCACCCTCTCAAAATTTGCATCTCACTCAAGAAACCTATATACTTAGTCTAGTTTTATGTTTGGAGGATTGCTATGACCTACGTCAGTGCACAAAATGATAAAAATGCTGGTATTACCCTCGACAACGACTGCCTTACCCAAGGGAGTTGTCGTTTGGATATCTATCAAACGTTGGGTATCAGAGAAGATAGTCCAGAGAATAGTACGCAGATTTTCGTCCAGGATGCTATTTTGGGTGCGACGTTTTTCATCGGCACGATGGCGACGATTGGGATGATTATTGCAGGTATGATGACCGTATTTGCTGGCGCAGATGAAGGTATGTATGCCAAAGGAAAGAAATGATTTCTCTATTCTATCATAGGTTTGTTGTTATCTATTTTCAGTTACACGTTGATTAGATTTATTCAGTATATTGCCCAAGGACAGAACTAAGGAAGACGCAAACGTTGTATTTTGGAGATGATTTTGTATAGTCACCAATATTTATTTATTTGTGACGGAGTGTATGTTGTTTGTGCATCTAGCGCGCGAAGAAATCGTCATTAGTTGTGACTGAGAGACAGAGTATATCCCGTATATTGATCTCGAGAGAGTCTTGCCTGCCAAGATAATAAATTTTGTCGAGCGTTTTTCACCTACTGCATGTTGTATTATCAATGGCCCTTGAGGGTTTACTCCTTTGAGAATTGGTACGGTGATTATCAATCTCCTCCAACAGTATGCAACTACGATGCAACTCTATCCCCTGTCCAAACTTGACCTCTATCGTCATGCAATAGATCAAAAATTCCTGCCTTCAGTAGGCTTGCTGTGAATAGGGCAAAAGAAAAATATGTTGTTGTATGATTTTAGTAACGAC
>CAZWFZ010000060.1:2928-6660 GCA_964633455.1 uncultured Candidatus Peribacteria bacterium
AAAACCCCCCGGTCCTTCGGACCACCCCCCTTCTAAAGGGGGGAACTCCGATAGATCAACATGTCTGGTTTCTGGAGTCTAGTTTCTCAATTCTTATTTCTTATTTCCACTCAACTCGTGTCTGCTCATAACGAGCACGGAAGGATTCTTGAATTTGTTTTCTGTCTCGTTGCTTGGAGGTGAAGCGTTCTCGTCCTTTGATCAATGAGGCTTGATCCTTGGCATTGACGAGGATGCCCCCATCTTTTCAGACGAGTTCGGGAGTAGCTCATGCTGCAAATCCTAGAATGGGTACACCACAAGAGAGCGCTTCCATAGTAGCTAATCACGCACTTTCTTTCGCAATATTGATGAGACCACGTGCATGACGCAGGACATCCATTTTGGTTTCTGGATCATCGAGTTGTCCCAAGAAAATTACCGTAGGTCCTGCGAGTGATTTGAGATAGCCTTCGTCTGGACCAGATCCTATGAGCAACAAGGGCATCTTGGTAGCATTTGCCAACAAGATAATACGATCTACTTCTCTCACAAACCTGACCAGTCTGCCAATAAATACCATATATTCTTTGGGAGTTTCTACTGCATCACCACTCAAGAAGAGATGATTGATACGCGGATAGGCTACTTCAGAACTAAGGTTATAATATTTGTGGGCACATGATGCCGTATAGTGACTATTGGTATAGATAGGATCATACATTCTCGGTTGCTTGTCCCATTTTCTCAAATAACGCGCGAGGGGCACGAAAATCCAGAGTTGCCAGGGGCGAAGTTTTTCGATATACTCATTATAATTTTCTCGGATATACTGCATAGGGGAATGCAGATAGAGCATGGTTGGTGGAAAGCTTGTTGCATCTGAGGGGACAATGTTTTTGACACCAGCAAATGAAGAAATGACCACACGATCAGGTGCGTAGCGACGTATCTTCCAACGTAAGAGCATGACGAGGAAGGGAAGAATGACAATTGTATTGCGATAATCACTCAGCACGTTCAAAAAGGGGATGCGCAATGCATGTACCCAAACCAAAAAACGCGTGAGCCAAATCGGAAATGCAGTAACTACCTTATATTTTTTGTGATGTATCGTGAGGGTATGCTGAGTAGACAGGAGACAGAAAATGTATGCATGTTGGTGAGGGATAGTCTGTACCAGGTCGCGAAATACGGCTTCTGCGCCTGCAGGATTAATTCGTCGATCGTGTACGAAAGCTACTTTCATCAATGAGTACAAATAAAATAGTTCACTTGCTTTTGAGTAGTGTACCAATATTTGTGGAAAGTGCAATTGGAAGCTTTGGAGAATTACAAAAGCACAAACACTTTTAGCTCATTTTAGCCAAAAACGTACCTTCTTTTTTTGCTTTTTATGGGCAAAAAAAGTATACTTTGGAAGTGAAAATCAATAGCAAAAGCATGTTAAATATATAACATTCAAATTGTCCATATCTTTATCTTGCGTGTACGTATGGTTGTTGCGCGTTCCAGGCCATCAGAGTCAACAGAACCGAAAGGGTCTCACTCAAATGCACCTCGTTTCAATACGGTAGTTTTTTTGCAAGAGATGATGTTGATGCAACAGGCGAATACACAGCAAGGTCTGACCGTACAGCCCTGGGAAATGCATACGAAGATGCAATCTTGGTTGGAACAACAGGGCAAAAAAGACCTCCTTGTGGAGCTCAATAGACGATTACTCGAAACAGGCAAACAAACATGTTCACTTGTAGATATTGCACATTTGGAGGTATGTGTTGAGGATCTCTTGTCAGGTCAATGGCAGGACAATGCAGAAACTAAACTTTCCACCACCAATAAGAAAGGAATAGTATTGCTCCTTACTCAACAACTCGCACACCATCTCACGCCAGATGAAAAAGTGCAATGGAACCGTTTGTTGAAGCAAGAGTGAGTTCCTACCTCATTAGTCACCTTTGCACACTACGATGCACATCTAGAAAAGATCACAGAACTCTTTGATACGTTTTTAGCATCACTAGATCCTACGAGAGCACAAGAGATATATACTACAACTATCGATCAGAAAATTTCCAATCAAACTATCTTGCAAGCATTTTCTCGTTTTGGTATCACCGATGCAACCATGTACAATCTGTTGAACCACCTTGTAGAAGAAGAAGTGGCTCAGGGGGAGTGGCAACATGATTTACAAGATGCTCAACAAGAACTAGAAAAATCCAAACAATTTGTGCAACATATGCCAGGAGGAAGTGCACTTATGACTAGCTTTCCTTTGGATGCTTTTTTCAAAGCACATCCCGAAATAAAGAAAAAAACAACAGACACCAAAACTCTTTTCGTCGCTTATGCACAATGGGTAGGCACCCAAGATAAACCACTTGGCAAGGCCTTAGAAAATGTAGCAGGTGAACGGGGTAGTACTGAACTTTCTTCTCACACCCAAGAGGTTATCTTGTCATGGTTGTGTAATGCACACCAACTTTTTTTCACTCAGCACGGAGGCAAAGACCTCCTCGCAGGTATGGCGCAAGGTCACTTTTCGGGTGAGCAACTCGCACCACGTTATAGTGCATATCTTACACAACTGTATGATCCCAAACAGCTCCACGTCGATATTCCTATCAATGATCATGAGCAGGGGACCATCGTTTTCAAAAAGAAAACTTTGCAGATTGATCGACACGAACTTGATACATTAGCAAATCTCACTAATGCATTGCGTTGTACCTGGGAGATTGATATCGCGAAATCGTCTGCACCCCTCGCCTATATCTTGCCTCGTCAAACGATGCATCTGAGTGAGGCGCAAGATAGTACAGGCAAACCAACCAGAATTTTTCCACAACTGACCTATACAACAACTTCCAAACATACCCAATCATCACACCAAGGTATGTTGGCATTGATGAGTGAACCTCATGGAGCAGTGGGTGTTTTTTCTCCTAATGACTATCAAGACTATTATCGAGGACATACCGACGAGGCTCCTCAACCACAACATGTTATTTCAAAAGAGGACATCAAAACATATACCTTTGATCTTGTGCCAGGACAAATATGTCGTGTTTCCTCATCTGCTACGCAACCAGACCCTTGGGCAGAATTGCACTTGATGCAAATGCAAGCGCTGAGTACGGGGGGTGTTGGAATGCATGCAGGAGAAGAGAGTGCAGATCCTGAGCAGGTATTTGCAGCTCCACAGTCTACCCTTGAAACGAATATCCCCAAGTTCTTCGCCAGTAGATTTATAGGCGAAGAAGATATTCCTGCAGAAATTCTCAAACTCTGGCACCAACGCTATCCACATTGAGCATCATTACCCAAAGCATGGATTGCTCAAGGAATCATCGCTTTCAACAAAACATACTTTGAGCAAAAATATAATCTCACTATCACGGATATCCCACGTCGTATCAATGGACTCGAACTCAAAGAGTGGATCAAACAAAACCCTGAGAATAAAGCTCTACGGTATGATCAGATACTCCCAGAACTTACTGCGCTCAAGTCACATGAGGTGACGCATAGATTACTTACGTTCAATCAGGTGGCGACGGAGCATCCTCTCGAACTCAAAGATGTTTTTGGGAAACCACTTTTGATTGATCAAGAAACGTTGTGTGGTATAGCTGAAGGACGTTTTCCTATTACCATGGATGAGAAAACACATGAGAAATTCGTGACCCTGCCACCATCGAATCAAAAAGTTTCTCTCAGCAGTATAGAGACTCACATCGCACGTTC
>CAZWFZ010000061.1:0-6545 GCA_964633455.1 uncultured Candidatus Peribacteria bacterium
CCAAAAGCACATAGTGATTTTGGAAGTAAGAACTATCCCTTTAGGGGCCCCACATCATGTATGATGAGGGGTTTTATTTCGCTCCCCAAAAACACGTAGTGATTTTGGAGGGAAGAATTATCCTTTTAGGGGATCCCGCAGCCTATGGCTTGCGGGATACGTTTCCATAATCGTAACGCAGTGATCTTTTTACGTGAAGCTTTTGTGATTGACACAATTATCCCTCACCAACATGTAATTACTATATGAAACAACAAAGTATGTATATGTAAAGTTTTTGAACTGATTTTGCGAGTGATTTTGGACGATTTACTGCATGTTGAGTATACTAGAAAAGTACATTTATTGCCAGTTTACGTGCATGTCTCAAAAACATGATCGACGATATGTGGTGGGGGTGCTAGCATCTCTCTACGTAGTAGTCATGCAACAGATTATTTGAAACGGTTTTGTGCGTGCTGATGAAGCGACAGAGCTTTTTTTCCCGTCAGAAGAAATTGCACAAGAACTACCTGAAGAGGAAGAGGTAGAGCAGGAGGTAGTGGATGAAGGAGATAAGGAAAGCAATACTCATTTGCTGTTTCAAATTGAACAAGGAGAAGAAATATGAATCGATGATACACAAGATGCCCCAATAGTCGAAGAAAATACTCATGAAGCAATTAAAGAAACTGATTGAATAGAGTCTGAAGGAGGCGAGTGAGAAGTAACATCAACACCCACATACGTCGTTGAGTTGCCTGCAGAAGTGGGGACTCCTGAGGAATATATTGAAATTGTACTACCAGACGAAGAAATATGGGGAATAGAACCTGAAGAGGAAGGAGAGGGAAGTGAGCAAATCGGAGAGCAAGAAGTACCTGAAGAACACCTAGTCGCGCCAGAGGAACAATTGCCAGCAGATGGTATGTTTTGAGAAGAGATGATTGTACAAGAGTTGCAAGATCAAGAAATCATGTTCACTGAGCCAGACACATTAATTACTTTCAATGATATTGGTCGTATTGATCCTACTAGTTTACTTTCCATTAGCGTAGATACGCATCGTATTACGAGTCATATTGGATCAGAGCTTGCTAGACAAAATCAACAACTACTTCTTTGGGCAGGTGGTCGAGAAGAACTTCCAGAACTACCCAAAGGAGACTCATTTGAACTTATACAACAATGACTGCATGATTTACAACTTACAGCAATTGATCCAACCGTAGTCGAAGCGACTATGACTACATTGACTGAGTTGACCAAAGATACCATTTTTGATATGTATGTTAGTTGGAGTGAGTGAGATCAGCAGCAAGCACATAGATTTGTTGTGGTGATGGGGACGGATGGAAGTTTATATGTACTGGACCCACGTCTGTGAGCTATGACTGATAGCCCACAACTTTTCACCAACTACCTAACATCACTCACAGATAAGGAAGAGATGCTGTTGTATATACGTAGTGAAGGGTGGAATCCTACTACCATAGAAAAACAGATTTCTGTTCCCGATGAAGTTATTATCAAGCAAGACAACATTACGGTAGAGATACCTCAACAAGTAATACATCAAGAAGACCAAGGAGGGGAAAGTCAATTTGATGCAATACAAGATTTTGTGATTGAAAAACTTTCTGAATCAGAATTTATTTTGGGTGACTCTGGATCGCATCTAGAGTTTGCTCAACCCATACGTGTTGAATTGACCACAGATCTGCCAGAGTGAACAAAGGTTCCTATCATGGTAAAACATGAGTGAGATGAAGAATACTCAACTCGTGGGTTGACTACCAACCCTGATGCCATGTGTAGCGCAGGTGTTTCATCTGATGAAACAGCGGTAGCAATAGTTACCCAAGGGAAAATTATATTCTCAAGTTGTGGCGCATCCACCTTTATGGTAGACTTCAGTTTTGGTATCGGAGGTGGATTCAACAATACCGTCAACAGTGTTGCACTGCAAGCAGATGGCAAGATAGTAGTTGGAGGAGCATTTTCTGGATACAATAACAATTATTCCAATCGTATAGTTCGTTTGCTGACGTGATGAGGAATCGATACAGGATTTATTGTGTGAGGAGGATTCAACAATACCGTCAATGTGGTAGCAGTACAAGCAGACGGCAAGATAGTAGTTGGAGGAGCTTTTACGAGTTATAGTGGTACCGCACAAAACCGTATTACTCGTTTGACGAGTACAGGCGCGAGAGACACAACGTTTGTGATTTGAGCATGATGCAACAACACGGTCAATGCACTAGCCATACAAGCAGATGGTAAGATTATCATTGGATGAGCTTTCACTACCTATGCATGAGTTGCTCAGAGTCGCATCACTCGTTTATCTACGACGGGAGCAAGAGATGCAACATTTGTAGTTGGTACAGGTTTTGATAATACGGTGAGTGCATTGGCTATGCAAGTAGATGGAAAAATAGTAGTAGGTGGAGCATTTACCAATTATGCTGGTACTTCACAAAATCGTATGACTCGTTTATCGACGACAGGAGCGAGAGATGTGACCTTTAATATCGGTACAGGATTCAATAACACAGTTAGTGCACTTGTGATAGAAACTTGAGGGAATATTGTTGCTGCTGGCTCCTTCACCAATTACGCGTGAACAGCAATCAATCGTATTGTTCGTGTCACTACAACAGGAGCAAGAGATGTCTCGTATATTGTGTGATCTGCCTTCAATAATACCGTAAGCACCTTGGTTATGCAGTCAGATGGAAGAATTATTGCAGGTGGTGCATTTACTACCTATAGTGGCACCACACAAAATCGTATTGTTCGTTTGACGACGACGTGATCCAGAGATGCGACCTTACTTTCCGCTACCGTAGGATTCAATAATACCGTTGCGAGTTTAGCCATACAAAGTGATGGAAGAGTGGTTGCATGAGGTTCATTCACTACGTTCAATGGCTTCAATGAAAATCGTTTTGTACGTTTTTATGCGACAGGAGCAAGAGATACGCAACGAGTCGTATTCTGATTTAATAATAGCGTAACCACACTTGGTTTACAGGCAAATGGTATGGTGGTGGTGTGAGGCACATTTACCAACTTCAGTGGATTGGATCAAAATCGTATCACCCGTTTGACCACTACAGGACAGTATGACACTAATTTTATTGGGACATGATTCAACAACACCGTCAATGCAGTTGCAATACAAACCGATGGGAAGATAGTTGTATGATGAGCATTTACTACCTATAGGGGAATAACGCAAAACCGTATCACCCGTTTGACGAGCACAGGACAATATGACCCAACCTTTGTAGGGACAGGATTCAATAATATAGTCAATGCAATTGCACTTCAAGCAGATGGCAGGATAGTGGTGTGATGAACATTCACCACCTATAGAGGAACTGCGCAAAGCCGTATCACGCGTATCACAACAACATGAGCCAGAGATGCTACCTTCGTGATCTGAGCATGATTTAATACAACGGTGAACTCACTTGCGATACAACCAGATCAGAAAATAGTAGTAGGAGGAGCATTTGCCACCTATGCAGGAGTAGCACAGAGTCGTATCTCTCGTCTGACAACGACCTGAGCCAGAGATACAACGTTCATAGTAGGAACTTGATTCAACAATACGGTCAATGCGTTGGCAATTCAAGCAGATGGCAAGATAGTTGCAGGCGGGGCATTTACCAACTATGCGTGAACTCCTCTGAACCGTATTGTTCGTTTGAGTACAACAGGAGCGAGAGATACTACATTTCTCGGGACGTGATTTAATGGCACGGTATTGACGCTTGCCATGCAAGCGGATCAAAAAATTGTTGCCGGAGGATCCTTTACAACGTATCGTTGAACTGCACAGAATCGTATTACTCGTATCACGACAACGTGAGATCGTGACAGTGTTTTTTCAATTGGATTATGATTTGATAACACCGTGAATACATTGCTGATAGAATCTCCAACAACAATGTTGGTAGGTTGATTGTTTTTGTTATTCAATAACAATAATGTGCAGCATGGTTTAACACGTTTGTTTATGGTGCTTGATCCTACTATTATATCACCGTGATCAGGAGCTATCGTTACCTCATCTACGCTTGATGTGGTGGGTACATGACAACCCAATGGGGTGATTACCGTTTCATTATCAGGTGTTGTCAAAACCGGCACGATAAGTAGTACGTGAGGTCGATCTGTTCAGTTTACAGGCTTGACGAATGGGGTCAGAACAATGACGTGAGTTGTAGATTATCAATGAAATAGATCTGATATTGTTTTAAGAAATTTCACCATTTCAATGGGTACCATAGGGATATCTTCACAAACATGATGGAGTATCACCTGATTGCAAACTACTAATAGTGGACAAATTTCTGAACATATTTCTAATTACTTTCAAGTAAATGATGCAAAAGGGGCTGCTTCATGATATTACACTACACTAGGACTCACAAATATGTTGGGCACATGAGGTGCCATGATTACTACGGGAATGATCCAACGAAAGGGGAGTGGACTTGTCTTACTTTCGTGAACCGCCAATCCGCAAGTGCAATTATCGACAGGAATTACTGCATACCAATTTGCAACAGGTATTGTTACTTTCATCAAAAGAGATCCGTCTTTGACATGATGAATTCTTTCCACTTATGGTGCTAATTTATATCTGTTATTTACGCTACCTGCATATCAAGCAGTTAGTACCTATAGTTGAACACTTACGTATACATTGTATGAAAATTAAGGAAACTCTGCAAAATTGAATTTTCTCGTAATTTCCTAGCGCACCTCATTTTGCCCAATGCCCAGAGAAGCCGGTTAACAACGCTTCTTTATACTCCGAAGGGGTGCTTGACTAACCTCTCCAGGCGTCTCTAAAAGCACTCAAGCGCACTTTTAGGACTTTTTCAGAGGTTCCTTAATATAAAACTTAATTTTCAGGTCTTCCTTTATTCCCGAACATATTCGAAAATTCACTTGCAATGCAGAAAAATTTCTGTATATAGTTTTAGAACATGTTCTTTTATTCGAAATGATTGCACATGACAGCAGGGAGAAAAAAGATTTGCAGAAAAGTCAAAATCAAGGTAGACCAGATGGTATGTCAGTGCTTTGGTCCTGTGTGACTGACCAAAACCGCGCTCAAACAACTGCCTCAGATTGATCTCTTACCAGAGGAGTTGCAGGCGATTGTCTGGCAGGATATAGACCAGCTAACCATGGCGCAGGCGTCGGGTAAGATGGGCGTTTCCAAAACCGTGTACGCAGGCATCTATACGTCCGCTCGCTCCAAACTGGCCTGCGCTCTTGTCTCACCTGCAGTACTTCATTTCACCTGTTCTTAAATTTTGATTTATACATTACCTATATACCATGCAGAAACTTACGCAGACCACTTTCGATGCAGCTATTCAAAACGGAGTTGTTGTCATTGATTTTTTTGCAGAGCGATGTGGCCCATGTAAAATGGTCGCACCGTATCTCGATGACATGCAAGCTAAATTATGAGCAAACGCAACCATATACAAGGTTGATGTTGATGAAGAGCAAGAAATTGCGATGACCCAAGGCATCACCGGCATGCCTACCTTCAAGATCTTCAAAGATGGTGTCGAGGTCAAGAAAGTAGTAGGAGCTGATCTCAAATCCTTGTGGCAAGGCATTCAAGAACAGGTCAGTGCTTAGTGTGGAAGCTTCTTCTCCGCGACCTGTTCATCTTCTTCATGTGCAGAGCCATATTTTTTGGTGGGATCAAAATGTCTGCTGATTACTCTAGAGAAATGCGGAACAGCTAGTGCACCGAGTGCAGAGAATGCAGCGAGGACATAGAAATTGAAGCCAATCAACATCCCAATAGCACCTGCATACCAAATGCTCGCAGCGGTGGTGAGATTTTTGATTTGTGTGCTTTCGGTGTCTTTGATAATCAATCATGCACCCAAGAAACCAATACCCGTCACAATCTGTGCAGCGATTCTCGAGGTAGATTGTGGATCTACCTGATGCGAAATGAAGGTGAAGACCATTGCTCCTAGGATAACGAAACAGAAGGTGCGAATACCCGCATCCTTGCCTTTGATCTGCCTCTCCAGTCCCATGGCAGTTCCGATGAGCAAACAGAAAATGAGATTAAACAAAAACTGTCACTCGAGCGTCTGAAAAAAATGTGCAAGTATTTCCATAGCAAGAGGAAAAATAAAGAATACGGTACCATAGTGAAAAGATAAATTTATGGTAGACTATTTATATATGCTTTCTTCATAACCAGTTCCTCCAAAAAAGTCGACTTACCAAAAATAATACTCAACTAATTTGTATGGTTCGTGCAAGGAGATATCGCTCAAATCAGCTTTGATAAGCTGATCGTGCCACAAAACACATATACAAAAGTCACAATCATGCAAATGCATACGTACCTACAATCTCGCGTTTCCGTGAGATAAAAACAATAATTCAAACCACTAAAGTTGATATATTGTGCATGAGAAATCAGATGAGCATTTCTTGCCGAGTAAATTGTGGATCAAAGGCATCAAATGACATCAAAAGCATAAAGATGAGAAACACCAAGG
>CAZWFZ010000062.1:0-3894 GCA_964633455.1 uncultured Candidatus Peribacteria bacterium
CTGACGATTGAGTGGAATCCTGATCCTGCGGAGGAAGTCATCACCGCTATCAAGGAAATTGGCGAAGCCTATCCACAACTCTATAGGCTCAGACACAGCATCGGCATCCAGTCATTTGACGATGAGGTACTCAAAGCATCCAAAAGGAACTATACGTTTGTGCAAGTGCAAGAATTTTTGAGAGCACTCAAAGATATCAAACAACCACATCGATGTTATAACCTTGATTTCATCGCCTTTGGGATGGAACAAGCTGAGAAAACTGATCGGTGGGATGATGAGAAAAGAGCATTCTTTCAGCGTATCGCCAAGAGTGGCATATTTGATAGTTTCTCTGTGTATAGTCTCGAACATAGTCAAGGATCGGATTGGTATCATTTGGCCAGTGACAAACGTCCTACCTTCAACGACGAGGTCCAAACAGAGGAGTACATTACCTTACAAACTATGCTGCTCCAAGCTGGGTATACCAGATACGAACTCTCCAACTATGCGCATGCGAGCAAAAGAAGTATACATAATATGGCCTATCGACTGCAGGAGCCGTATTTGGGCTTGGGTATCAATGCGACCTCTTGTCTCCCTATGCACCTCGTGCCAGAACAACTAGCTAAGCTTGCTGAAGGTGAGCTTCAAAACGACAGCAAAAGCATCCGTTTCCAAACGACCAATCAACGAAAAAAACGAGACGAAGACGAGTTTCCCTATACGATAGTGGAAGTCATTTCACCCCAGTTGCATCGCTTTGAGCATTGCTTACTGGGGTTGAGGACAGATAGAGGAGTAGAACAGTTTGCTACCTATGCGGATCTGCTGGTACCGAATTGGGAAACTCAGGTAGCCGATCTGTGCACCGAAGGCTTTGCAACCTACGATGAGGGGCATTTGGTACTCACTACACTTGGGATGAATGTCTACAATACGATCATCACCAATCTTTTTGGTGAGCAAGTACGAGAGTCAAAGTCTGGGTAAATCTTGCAAAAGGATATGTTTTCAGTACATACAGTCATTTAATTCTTTATGAGAACCTCATGGGAGACGATACATGCTGTGGTGCTGGTTGTTGCAAAGACGAAGAAGGTAAAGAAGGTTGTGGAAACGGTGGATGCGGTTGCGGACATAGTCATGACCATGCGCATGGAGATGCAGAACATCCACTCCATCTCAGTGCAGAGCAGATTAGTGAAATCAACGCTATCTTGGGCGATATTGAAGATCCAGATATTATGGACAAAGACCTCACCCCTGAGCAAATTGCAAGACTCAAAGAAATTTTCGGTATAGCAGGAGAAGAGGAGGGATGTTGTGACCATGATCATGCAGGACATTCACACGCGTAGTAGACTTTAGAATCTAGAATCTAGACTCTAGAAATTAGATTCCAGAACTAAAGATTGAGGAAGATACTAAAAAAGTGAGGAGAATTCCTCACTTTTTTATTTTTCAACTTTCCACTTTTCCACCTTCAACTTTCTCACTTTCCAAAATTATTTCTTCTTCCCGTTCCCATTCCCATTATCAATCCCCAGATCATTATCGACAATAGCAGCGAATTTCTGTGTTTCTAGGTCTGGCCAAGCAAGGTGCATATCCTTGAGGGTCTCTGCAATTTTCTTAGCTACAAGATAAATCTTCCATCGATTTTCATCAGAAGGGATAATATGCCAAGGAGTGTCATTACATTTGGCAAAAATAGTATGATAGACATCTACGTATTGATCCCATTTCGCACGACTTTCTCGGTCATGGTCATTGTGCTTTCGGAATTTTTCTGGACTTTGGAGTCTATCCGTAAGTCTTCTTTTCTGTTCTTCGGGAGAGATATGGAGATAGAATTTCAGGATAGTAGTATGATTGTGTGCCAATAATCTCTCAAAATCATTGATATGTTCATATCTTTCATCGATGTATTTCTTGGAATAGGTGCCTTCTACCGTTGGTACCAAAATATCTTCGTAGTGCGAGCGGTTAAATACATGAATCATTCATTTCTCTGGGGTAAGTTTATGAACTCTTCGCAAGAAATCATGACCAAGTTCTTCATGGGTTGGCGCTTTGAAACCATAGACTCTACAACCGAGTGGATTAACCCCAGAAAATATCTTCTTGACGGTACCGTCTTTGCCAGAAGCGTCCATACCTTGCAAAATAATCAGGAGGCTTTGTTCGCCTTGAGCATACAGCTTGCGTTGATCTTCTTCAATCTCTTCAAGAAGCTTTTCGATCTTTTCCAAGACTTCCTGTTTACTTACATTCTTGGGAGGAGTCGTTGGAAGATCGTACAAATCAATTTTCATGGGAATATTGGGTAAATAAAGTACTCTTGCAATTAGTTATTATTTTATTATACATTCTTTTTTAGATTTGTCAAATATTTATGCATTTAGAAAAAGAGATTAAGGTGCTTGAAATTGAACCAGATAGTTTACACCGCAAGTTACTGAAGCTCTGAGGAGCCATAGTCTTTGCGGGGAATATTATAGACTACTTTTATGACTATGCGGATGGGAGCCTCAGTAAACAGAAAAAGCGTATCAGACTCAGACAACAAGGGCAGCAATGGCTATTTACCTGCAAAGAACGTCATTTTCATGATCGTCTCAAAGTTGCTACAGAACACGAATTTCTTATTGATAGTCCAGAAGAAATCAAGGAACTTTTGGCCTCCTATGGCCTCATTTGTCACCACCAGGAGGCAAAAACGAGAACTGAATATAAAGTAGGAGAAGTAGCATTTGCAGTGGACACCTATGCTTGGGCACCTCCATTCCTCGAAATTGAGTCAGCTTCTACCAAAGCTGTCTATCAATGGATCAAACGTCTGTGATTACAAAAAAATACCCTCCTCACCTGTGGGAGAGAAGGGCTGTATCGCTATTATTACGTAGAAACTATCAAACAGGAGGCTGCTTAGCATAGTCCTCAAACATATGGTGGAGTTGCATTTTGCTTGGGACAGGGACATGTTTGGTATTTCCTAACTCTGTAATTTTATCAATTACGGGTTGGAAGAGTTTCCAATCGTTGACCTTTTGGAGGTAGTACATACCTAGACAGTACTTACTACAATGCTCCATTGGAGTAATTCCTTCTTGGCGCATGAGATGATGACTCAACGTATCACCACTTACGGATTTGCTTTCGATAATGACTACATTGGACAGAGGAATTCTCTTCGCAGAAGCCTGATCAGTTTCTCTAAAATCTGCAAATGATAAGTTGAGATCTATAGTGAGTCTTTCGTCGTTCTGTTTGCTACACAAGGTGAGTCTATTGTACGAATTATTCAAGACAGGGAAGATAAGTTGATGTGGATGATCTCCATAGATACTCCAATAGATACCTTCATAGAATTTCATAGCCTCATTGGTCATAGCGCCATGATTATCCAATCCATACTGATATCTGAACTTGCGGACTAAGCTTTTAATTTTTTGCTTATATTCAAAGAACACGAGATCTCCACTTTCGACATAATGTCTCGTCCTTACTTTGGTTCTTTGTTTCTTGCCTGCGAGATGTTGGAAGTAGAAATCATAATTTTTGGTATCCATATATACATTATCATACGTGAAAAGAACATTATCCTTGATCTCCAACACGAAAAAATGTTCTTGCAAATGCTGAAGCAGTACAGGTAATTGCGAAAGGTGAATCATATACTTGGTTTCTACTCTATCCAACAACTGGACGGTACTATTGAGTTGTGTCAAAGAAATAGGGGCAAATCATTTGAGGGTAGTATATAGTTCTTTTTGCATTGATGTATGTTGTGAACTTCAATAAACGTAAACAATAATACCTATATTGTGAAATTTGTCAAAAAATCAACCTACTTTTTTACATTCACGTTGTCAATATAGCAAAATTATTTACAGTATAGCCAAAATA
>CAZWFZ010000062.1:3994-6344 GCA_964633455.1 uncultured Candidatus Peribacteria bacterium
TCGTATCACACAACCACATTATGTCTTTGGGTCACGTTGGCTATATGCCTATAATAGACCACCAACATCTCAACGGTCTTTTTGAAGAGTTGTTGTAATTTGGGATCCATACTTTCTCTCAGGTCTATGAGCTCGTGACGGATATTTTTGATAGCTTTGATCGCCTTGAGACAACTATACAATGAGGCCTCAATATGACGAAGTTGGAGTGCATTATCTTTGCCTTTCTTCAACGACTTGAGATGCAAGAGTGCGGTAATCATAATATCTGAATCCTGTTTTATTTTCTCATAGTGGTGGATATGGTCCTGCTTTTTCCACGGCAATAGCGTCGTAGCAACTGCCTCGGGGTCAAACTCTAGAGGCTTACAATGTTCCCAATTAATTCCATAGATATAACTAGTATAGGCAATTGTCCTCTCCAAAAGCACCTTACTATCAGCTTCGAGTGCCAATGTTTGTGCTCAGGCAAATGATTGATTTTGTTGGTTCTCACCTAGTTGTTGAATATGAAGTTTCGCTTCATCTTTGCGGTCAGGAACTGACCAAATTACCAATTTAGTAAATGGTTTGATAATGATACCAAACAAAAGACAGGTGGTTAAATTATAGACTACGTTGAGGACAGCGTTGCTCATAGCAGGATTGTCCTTGAGTCCAAAAAGCTCGTTGGACACCCAAATATATTGATAGAAAAATACTGCTCAAATAATCGTTGAAAGTCAGTTGAAAAGTACATGACTCATGGCCACTTGTCTCTTGATTCTTGCACCACCCAATGATGCCAAAAAGGCAGTCCAGGTAGTTCCCATATTGGCACCCATCATGATAGCTACTGATGCCTCGAAGGTAATGATCCCACTCGATACGGCAGCCAAAGTAATAATACCCAAAGCTCCACTCGAAGACATCATAGCAGAAAACACTGCTCCCAATATACCAAATCACCATAGTGGCAATCGCTTATATTGTGCTATATCAAATGATGCTTTGATTGCATCGACACTTTCTTTCATCCAACCTATACCTACGAAAAACAACCCAAATCCAATGAGTAATTTTGCATACCGCTCCCATTTCTCATCTTTGATAAACATCAAAATCAGGGCACCGGCACCAATCAACGGAAGGGCCAAACGTCCAATATCAAACTCGCCAAATCCAATAAGCGCTGCAAACAAGGGCAACATAGGAGATCCGATATTTGCACCCAAAATCACACCAATTGCACTAGGCAACGTCATCAATCCAGCCCCGGTAAATGCCAAGGTAAGTAGAGACACCAATGTGCTACTTTGCAATAGTGTCGTTGTCCACGTACCCGTCCAAATTGCTGACCAAGTGGTTTTGGTATATTTGTTCAAAAAATACTTAAGTTTCTTTCCTCACAAATAATTGAGTGCTTGTTCAAAATTGTTCATCCCATAGATGAGAATACCAATTCAGGCGAGCAATAACCAAATATCAAATCCCATGAGCTCCTATACAAAAAATAAACGTACATAATAGTACGTTTTTTTCGTCGAAAAAGCAAATTTTGTCAACTATTTTTTAAGGAAATTGATATGTCAAGAGGTGCCTATTAGGGAGCAATTTGACGGAGGGAGATTCTTACATAATCAACCTTGGTAGCAAGGCTTTGATAATCGCTATATTCTTGTGGTAAATCCGCATCTGTGAACCAATCTATGAGCCATTGCATTTGTGGATGATTGAGATCTATAGTGGTTTGTTTGTTGGGACTTTTGATAGCTCATACCAATTGCTCGAGGATATAGAGGGGTACTTCAAATGGAGGGAATCCTTGATCAGTAAACGCTACCAATGCACGCTGACGTTGGAGATCAATGCGGATAGAAGAAAAAAGAAAGTCGTTCATCGGATAGCCACCATTGGTGAATTGTTGCAGTTCCTTTTTGCTACTAAACAGGAGTTTAACCAAAAAATCAATTGCCTTCCAATCAGTAGAAACTGAAGCCAACGTGAAAGATCAAGGGACGCCTTTGAGTTGGAGTAATAATGCACCACTACTATCTAATCACAAACAGCACGTGTATTGTGCTAGGCAAACAGTCTCTTTGTCTCCAGGATAAAGCGTAAAGATACTTGGGGGATTCGTTTCAGGTTTTTCCCATACCTCATGAGAAGAAAATACATACGTCTGAGGGTCGTTGAGTATACTTGCACACTGTTTTTGTGTAGTATGTACGTGTTGCGTAACTTTGGGAAGGAGGGAATCACGAGGAGGAAGCTCAGGCATTGCTTCTAAGAACATATGGTCAAAGCAAGATAAAGGAGATTGACCATACGAATATTATTATCTATTTCAAGTTTTTGTCAAATCTTCATA
>CAZWFZ010000063.1:0-6163 GCA_964633455.1 uncultured Candidatus Peribacteria bacterium
ATTATTCCCTCCATTTGTCGTTGTCGTTCCAGGACAGCCACCTCATGGGCAACCTCCTGCTGTGGTTCATGCCGTCGTACCCGCTGTGGTTCATGCAGTAGTGCCAGCGGTAGTTCATGCAGTGGTCCCGGCCGTGGTTCACGCCGTAGTTCCTGCTGTTGTTCACGCTGTTGTTCACGCCGTAGTTCCTGCGGTAGCACTTCCCCCAATAGTATTTCCTCCGCCACCACCTCCTGATCAGGAGCACTTATACCCTTTGCCCAACACTTCTGCAACCGCTTTACATGCATCAACTTTGAATTGCGCACCCGCAGTTTTTTGGAGAATGCTTAGGACATCATCCGTAGTTAATGAGGGTTTGAGTGCTTTGAGCAAACCTACCAAGGAAGCAACCAATGGGGTAGCCATAGACGTACCACTTGCATCTTTGTATCCGCCTGGCCACGTAGAGTAAATATTTACTCATGGCGCAGATACATCAGTTCATTGTCCATAGTTAGAAAAACTTGCTTTATTGCCTCCTTGATCCAAAGCAACTACAGAAATAACATTCTCATACAAAGCAGGATAGGATGAAAAACCACACCCATCATTGCCTGCTGCTGCTACCACCGTGACACCTACCTCAGTTGCTGCATCGATAATTGCTTGTTCGTTTGCACTGAAATATTTGCTCTTGTAGGTTGCATAAGGCACGCCGCATCATTTATTGGGAATACCCAAGGACATATTGAATACTTTCGCTCCTGCTGCATGCGCTTTTTGGAGATTAGAAGGCCAAGTTCACAAGCCGACATATAACTTGCCTCTACATGCGTTGTACGAAACCGCTGAAATACCTTTGGTATTGTCAGTCACACCAAGCATAATACCTGCGACATGCGTCCCATGGGTAGGCCCATCTTGACCAGCATCTGCATACTCAATATTCCCTGCTAGATCCTCGTGACTCTCGGTGAATTCACTATCAGAAGCTGAACATATTACCGGGGTAATCGTCTGCCCCTGGAGCTGATCCCATGCCTCCACGGCATTGACTCATGCGCCTCACTTGAGGTGCCACAACTTAGAAGAAAAATGTGGATCATTGGGTACAACAAAAGTTTCGTACTGGGGAAGTACACGTACGTCAGCTACATCATCCATTGCTTCGAGATCTTGCTTGATAGCTTCGATATCAGCGGGGTCATCAACACGGATCTGATAGACATTCGCATTTATTTTGTTGTTATATTTTTTCCAGTAGGCAGTGATATTTTCGACGTGATCGAGCTGATACAGTTTGGCTGCATCTGCAAAATAGGTATTTACCCTAGAGGTAGAATTACGAAAAGTCACTCACAAGATACTCGTCTCGGCTGCATCTGCCACTCTCGCTAGTTTATCAGCATAGGATGTTACCTCTTGTGTTTGATTATCAAAGTCTTGTAGAATTCTTTTGTCCTTCTCCTTGAGCTCTACTTCGATCCGATACGGATCAAATCATTGATCAATCAACTGCTCTACATACGGACTAGCTTCTGTAGAGAGCGCAACAACCTCTGGTTGTGAGGCTAGACATGATTTGTCTGCGTGGAGATAAGTACAGTATCTTTTGCTCATCCCAGACGCAATACATTCTTGGAATTTCGCAACATCCTGAATGCACTGATTGGGTGCTTGCGCAAATACAACCTCCCTATAAGGTAGTCAACTGCTCCATCCAATAATACTTACAATAAGGAAGCTTGCCATGAAATAGCGATAACGCATGCAGTATGACATGATGGTAGTTACAAAGCTTTTCATAGAGAGTAATGTGGATGAATAAAGGAGGGAAGAGGCTTATTTTATCATTTGTGCAAAGTGGGCGGTTTTCTGATTAATGATTGTATTCTTCACAGGGATAATACCCAAAAACCGGTGCATGAATTGCTCAGCATAGTCTTCGACTGCCAACGTTTGTGCATATTCTGACACATAGTCGCTCGATGTGCATTGACCATTTTTGGTATCTTCATCTACCCAACATATATCGTGGAATGCGTCCACATCCATGTCATGATAGTAATAAAAGTGATGCGCCAATTCATGCGTAATGATCTTTTGGAAGATATGTTCTAGATCTCTCAACACAAAGAAATTGGTACAATAGTTGATCTTGAGTAAGAGTTGTTCCGTCTCATATTTGACATGCTCTCACTGGGAAGTAAGTGTCTCTTTGATTTCATACTTGCCATGGAATACGTCGCAACTTTCTACAAATTGAAAGGTGACTTTGTTTTTGAGAATATCAATATCTGCCTGCGTAAAGACTCACTCCTGCAAGAGACTATGCAATGCTTCAGCGACCATCACTTCCATAAGTGCCTGAATACGATCCATAAGTTCACGCTCACCTGCAGACAAGTCCTGCTTGAAGTCACCATTGAGATAGGTGAAGACCAATTTGGTACCCAAGAGACCTGGATATTTTTGATTACGTTCTATCAATGCATCTAAGTACTCAAGCTTGGTCTGGTACCCATAAATAAGATCGCTGAATCCTTCGAAATCTTTCATGATACCTGTATCTTCCAACACTGCCATATGTTTATCCCTCAAAAAATCTTGTGTTCTATAGAATATATGCTTCAAAGCGCAATAATTCTTGGGAGAATAATTACGGATAGTATCTTGTGCACGACTGATGTGTTCATAGATATCCCAGGAATGTGCAAGCACGTCAGCATGTGATCGTGCATTATAATAATCAGTGAGTTTGTCCTGAATAGTATCTTCGTACTGCAATGCTAATTCAATGGCCTCAAAAGCGCATTGTTCTTCAATTGTTGCTAGTATATCCCTTCATTGAATAAAAGTGTACATGTCCGTATTAGCAATTCACAACTGCTGTTCGCGAGCATTGATGATTGTTTGCGGATCTGCAAACACGACTCACCGACTTCACAAAAGAAATAGAGCCAGCAGAAGAAAACTTTTTTGCATAGTGAAAATTGAAGAGATTAAAGACTATCAAGGACTGTATAGTCTTTAGGAGTAAGAATGCAAATTTTTTCACATAAAAAGAAGACTTTTTTTCGTACAAAAAACGCCCTGCGGAAGGACGTTTTAGGTTGGGTTATAGACGAATAAAATTTATGATATCAGTGACAAAATATCTTCACCTGAAACTCTCGACTGACTCATATCATCTCTCAGTCTGAGAGTCACGGTTCCATCTTCGAGTGATGTATGATCAATAGTAATACAAAACGGTGTACCAATTTCATCTTGTCTACGATAGCACTTACCGATATTGCCTGAGTCGTCGTATTCACACGGAAAGTGCTGGGATAGCTCAGTATAGAGCTTGCTTGCTAGGTCGAGCATACCTTGGTCTTTCTTGATCAACGGGATAATAGCACATCTTACTGGAGCAATAGCTTTGGGGAATCTGACTACGGTCCTCGTTTGTTCATTACCTTGGCCATCGGTGTAGGTTTCTTCGGCATAGCAATTCAGCATAATAGCCAAGACCATTCTACTGAGTCCAAATGAAGGCTCAATGACATGCGGTACAAATCTTTTGCCAGAAATAGGATCATGGTATTGGAAATCTTTTCCTGATGCTGTTTGATGCGCCTTGAGATCGAAATCGGTTCTGTAGGCTAGTCACTGCAACTCTCCCCATCCCCACGGATATAAGAATTCCACGTCCCAAGTACCTCTACTATAGTGCGATAACTCATCTGCTTCATGTGTTCTTCGTCTCAGATTCTCTGTCGATATCTTGACTACTTCTGTCCACCAGTGTCGAGAGTCATTTTTCCACTTTTCTATAGATGCGAGTGCAACCTCCTCTTCAGGTGCTACGAAATATTCAATTTCCATCTGTTCGAACTCTCTCGTTCTATACAAGAAATTACCTGGGGTGATCTCATTGCGGAATGCCTTCCCGATCTGTCCAATACCAAACGGGAGACGCACCCTCATAGTGTCTATAATATTTTTGAAGTTGACAAACATACCCTGCGCTGTCTCTGGTCTGAGCCAGATCTTGTTAGCCTCATCTTGAATAACGCCTTGATGGGTAGAAAACATCAACGAAAACGTACGCACTTCAGACCAATCGGTTGCTCCACAATTGGGACAAACGATTACTTTGTGTTTGAGGTTGCCGTCTTTGAGCCAGTCTTCGATATGATAGGTTTTGATAAATTGTTCTTGTTGTTCGAGTGGCCAGGAGTCTGCAATCAGATTATTGACCTGAATGCCTCTCGCATGGAGAATCTGTAAGATAATGCTTTCGCGCTCTTTGGTAGACAATACCTCCTTACCAAGCTCTTTAGCTCTCTCAGCTCGTCACTTCTCATTGCTCAGATGATGAAAAATCAATGCATCAATCAATTTATCTGCTCTCATTCTTGTTTTGCATCTTTTGCAATCAATCAACGGATCATTGAATCCACCGACGTGTCCACTTGTCTCCCAAACTCTCGGGTGCATGAGAATCTGCGCATCGAGTCAGACCATATCTTGTCTGCTTTGCACAAAGGTCTTCCACCACAAATCGGCTATATTCTTTTTGAGTTGCACGCCATACGGACCATAATCTCGCGCATTCGCCAAGCCACCATAGATATCTGATCCTGGATAGACAAATCCTCTTCTCTTGGCTCGCGCCACGATACTCTCCAAATTGTGCATAGACGAAAAAATAGATGCTAAACGCTGGCTTCTCTATAGGGAAAATAAGAAGTTTTGCAAACCAAAACGTTAGCAACTAAGAAAACTTACTGGCAAATATCAACGAATTGATCAAGTAAAAAGAAAAAACGGGCTGGGGAATCCCCAGCCCGTTGAAAACCGTTTAATTATTCTTTCGCAGAAAAGAACACTTTCCCACGAATTCCATTGATGGCCATTTCTCCTACTGTTGCACAATATTGCCTTGTGGTCAATGGACCAACACCTCCTTCATCAGCTCGATACAGATCACCGGTGGTGAAATTGTTTGCGATGGAGATGCGAATCCCCCTCCTAATACTCTCTGCCAATTCACTCAGTCCCAAGTAGTCGAACATCATCGCAAATGACAGCAACAACGATGAAGGATTTGCAATACCCATACCAGCGATATCAGGTGCAGTACCATGGATTGCCTCAAATAAGGCCATGCCGGTCTCGTAGTTAATATTAGCTCCAGGAGCTATACCGAGACCACCAACTTGTGCCGCCAAGAAGTCTGACAAGTAATCACCGGTCATATTCGGAGCAACAAGCACCTCATACTGTTCAGGGCGAATCAGCAATTGCTGGAAAGAATCATCGGTGATTTTAGAATCTACGATAATCTTACCTTCAGCCTTTGCTGTATCCCATGCTTCATCTGCTTCTGTTTTGCCTACAAGCTTTTTGAGGGCCTCATAAGTTGCCAAAGTAAAGACTCTACCGGTAAATTCAGCGTCTGCACACTCAAATCCCCATGTACGAAATGAGGCATCACATGCTTTGTCGATATTGTGCTTTACGATGATCGTCACTCGTTTTTTACCATATTTAATGGCATAATTGAGCGTCGCACGCATGATACGGTAGATGGCATTTTTGGAAGTGAATTTAACGGCGAAGCCAATTTCATCTCCTTCTGGCAAGCAATCAACACCAAATTCATCGATCAACATCTTTTTAAATTTGATTGCCTGTTCACTACCTGGCAAATAGCCAATCCCTGCATAAATGTCTTCGGTGTTCTCTCTAAAGATCGTCACATTGACGTTCTCAGGATGCTTCACCGGTGAAGGTGCTCCAAAATGGGATACCGTGCGTTCGCCAGCATACAAATCCAACACCTTACGCACGTAGACATTGATAGATGGTAACTCAGGAGCTATTTCAAACGGGCCCTTGATACCATAGCCATACTTGCGTATGAAAGCAATCACCGGATCCATACGCTCGGCGTAGTTCTCATGTGTCATCCCTTCAGTAGTGAAGTGATTGATTTTCCATACCGGAGTTGATCCATAGCAATTGTTGTGCAATTTATTTATCAAATCCACAACTGGAACCTCAAAATCTTTTCCAATACCCATCCCTACCAAATAAGGAATAACTGTTGGTTTGTCTAATTTTCTCATATCTCTGAATTTTTTTGTTTTTTACTATTAAGGAAAACGCCTCGGAGGGCGTTTGTTTTATA
>CAZWFZ010000064.1:0-6026 GCA_964633455.1 uncultured Candidatus Peribacteria bacterium
TGATGCGAAGGGTGAGTATGGATATGCACAAGGGTATGCGATTTATTTTTGACGAGCCAACTGCACATGCAGCGTTTTGGATGAAAAACACGCTTATTCCCCTAGATATGATTTGGGTGGATAATGATATGCGTGTTATTGCTCTCGCCCATAATGTCTTACCTTGCAAAGAAATGCCTTGTCCATCGTATGATCCAGGTGCGTGATACTCAAGATATGTGCTTGAAATAAATGCATGATTGACAGAGCAATATGGATTCCATACAGGAGAGAGTGTAATATTTAAAGAGTAGTTTTATTTTTACTTGTCATGATGATTACTGTTGGTGGAAAGCCAGGATCTGGCAAAAGTACGGTCACGAAGATACTTGCAGAAATGCTTGCGTATGAAAGAATTGCTATCGGTGATATGAAAAGAAAACTGGCGGAAGAAATGGGGCTGAGTATTAGTGAGTTCAATAAGCTAGGTGAGGAGCCGGGGAATGCCGAGAAATTTGATGTTGCCTATGAGAAATACCAACAATCACTTGCTTCAGATGGTCCCATTATTTTGGAATCAAGAATGAGCTATTATAATCAACCCAATGCATTTAAGGTATTTTTGGAAGTAGATGATCGAGAGGCAGCTACGAGAATATTTTTGGCTCAGAGAACTACCGATGCAAGCACAAGTCTCGAAGAAGTTCATGCAATCACTACGACCAGAAATAGAGAAGATCAAATAAGGCGATCTGCATTATATGGTTCAGATTTTATGGATTTGTCTCAGTATGACTTGGTTATAGATACGACACACTTGACACCTCAAGAAGTAGTCGTTCGTATTGCAACGGTGTATCAAGACTGGAAAAAGAAAAAATAAAACATACAGTACATAGTTCTTTTTTATTCATTGATAATTTCTGCATATGAAAAAATGGCTACTTCCTACAATCATAGTTTGTATTTTTTGAGTCGTTGTGTGAAGTATATTTTGGAATAAACAACTCTGAAGTGGTGGTGCCTCATGATCATTTTTGTCTTTTGTCCCTGGTGATATAGATCAAGTTATGTATATTTATGTAGATGAGCCATTGCTCACATTGATGAAAGAGATTGAAAGCCAAACGGGATATACTGGACAACCACTTGCTACCCATTTGATGTGAGTGCAGTCTTTGCTTGTGGGACAATTTTTGAGAGATGGGGAACCAGTGAATATATTATTTGTGAAAGCTGAAAAGGAGACAGCAGTTAGTGATTTGCAGCAAATTGGCGTTATTGCTAGTGATGTCACATATACCGCCAAGAAACTATGAAAAAATACCTGGGCATATGGTGATGAGATAGCATTGGAGTATCTCCATACATACAAAGGAACAATGCTTGATGAACTCACAGGAGTCCAACTTTGGAGCGAGGGAATGCAGTGAGGTAACTACAATGTGTGATTTGTCTCTCGTGGAAAAGGAGGAGGTTCAAATCCGCTTATAGCTCAATTTGGCAAGAAATTAGAATATACTATGGCATTATCTCATTTGGCATTGCAACAGAGTGAGGGGAATATCATTATGCAGTTTTCGCCATGAACTTTGCATCCTGGAGCTAGTGACTATGTACCAGAACTTGCATCACATGTCAAAAGTGATCCATTAGTATACATTGAATTTCAAGATATATTAGGAACTCTTTGACTTCCAGATGAACAAGTAGTAGCTATACTTCCACTTATCATTTCGCAAACAAACCCTGCCTTTGCCAGACTATTAGCAAAAGATGATTATTATGATATTGTTACTGTGTTACATGATAACATTGCACTGTCACTTGATGTGACTAGTGGTGGATGAGTGTGACTTGGAGCAGCTATCTTGTTCCATCATCCCAAGGCCAATGGATTGATAAAAATAATCAAGCCAATATTGAGGAGCGTAGTAGAAACATTCCTATGAACATGAACCATAACTGAGAAAAGTACAGAACAGTGATTTACTTTGACTATGGCGATACCAGGGTTGGAGGCTATGATTGGGAATGGACCTTTTGCGAAGTTTGATAAACTCCCAGGAGATGCATGATCTGTGCTAAGTATATTGATGGATACTACTAGTGTTTTGTGAGAATGAATTGATGATCTTGTCTATACTCCACAGAGTATTGCGAGCTTCTCAATTGATACCAAAGCAATGGAGCGTTTGCAGAAATCAGCTCCTGAGGCATCACTTGATGGTCTTGCAGCAGGACAGTATCTGACGCAGGGAGTAATCAAGGGACATATTGTGTTGGATGAGGCGACACAGCAAGTACGTCTCATCTATCAAGTCGTGGGCGGAAAATAAAATGCTTCGTGTTGATATTCATTATTTATATATAGACTATGCAGTATCTTTCTCTCTTGGTGAAACCACATGCGAAAGCAACTGCGTGGACATGAGCCTATACTGATCTCATGTGAAGCAAGGTATATACCTGTTCGCTCAAGGCGGTAGCGCAAGATGGCGAAGCTAATGCAGCACTTATTTCATTGCTCAGTGAGACGTTAGACTTACCTAAATCATGGATACGTATTGTCCAGGGACAAAGGGGACGTCACAAGGTAGTTGCTATTGATTCTACGAACGACTTGGATTTTAGTTTATTGTGTGTGTAATATGCGATTTGTTTGGTGAATACTCATTTTGGTTGTGATTGTCACCATATTTTACGTTCTCTATCAAAAAGACTTACGCGAAAAACAGAAGGTAAACACTTTGATGAACGCAACTATGGATGTGCTATCCAAAGAAGTGAGATATACTTGGCAACATGCCCTTGCTAACCTATCTATCAAGCAAGAGTGATTCCATCGTTTGCAAATACATCTCAAAGAAGAGATTGTAGGGATGGATGCGTATCTGCATGGATTGTTTATTACTCTCTTGGTGAGTGGACATGCCTTGGTTGAGGGTGTTCCAGGTCTTGCAAAAACGAAAACTATTACCTTACTTTCTCGTTATCTAGATTTGAGCTTTCAAAGAATTCAATTCACGCCAGATATGTTGCCCAGTGATATCATTTGAGCAGAAATATTTGATCCCAAGAGCCAGCAATTTACTGTGCTCAAGTGACCTATCTTTGCACATTGTATCTTGGCTGATGAAATAAATAGAACTACCCCCAAGGTACAGTCAGCGTTACTCGAAGCTATGCAAGAATGACAAGTGACTATCTCTGGCAAGACTTTTCCTTTGCCGAAGCCATTCTTTGTTCTCGCTACCCAAAATCCTTTGGAACATGAAGGAACCTATCCTTTACCAGAAGCACAGGTGGATAGATTTTTGTTGCACATTGTGGTTGACTATCCAAGCTATGAACAAGAGCAAGATATCGTCAAGAAACAACAAAAAACTCACGAGCATACGCATACTTCTGCTGTCTTTTCACTTACAGAGCTTACCGAATTTCAACAAGCAGTACAAAAAGTACACATCACTGATGCCTTGCTTGCCTATGCAGTACGTCTCGTTCAGGCGACAAGAACTCAGCAATCTCCTTTTAGTATAGGAGCTTCTCCTAGAGCTTCTTTGGCATTGGTGCAATCTGCTAAAGCAGTTGCATGGTTGAGAGGTAGTACAGAAGTATCACTTGAGGATCTTCAAATGATGGCTGTGCCGGTGTTGCGTCATAGAGTAGCCTTAGCATACGATCGCAAGAGACAATGAATTTCTTTGGATGATCAGTTAGTTGAGCTACTCGTGCATGTGCCTATTATCACATAGATACTTTTCCTTACTTTGTCTTTTCTCATGGATCTCGACGCATATATACAACGCATCATTGAACTGCACCCTGAGTTTACCGCTGATGAAATTTTCGAAATCTGTCAGGATCGCCTTGCACAAATGGGCTCCAAAACCAAGGAATCCAATAAACTTCCCATATTGCTCAAGTATCTCAGCACTACGTTTGGTGTTGATTTTGATGAAAACGGCATGAAAAAGACTACCTCTCGTTTCAAATCGATCCCCAAACGATTGTTGCAGTGATCAAATGAGAGAGTCTGACTTCCTGTTGTCCAAATAAAAAACCTTTCCAAACAACTGTGATCTACCATTCTCTTCGAGCAAGCATCCTTGCAAATTTTGACGGGGAGTAAGGTTGCAATAATTGGGAGAAACGGTGCGTGAAAGTCAACTTTATTGAAACTCCTTTTGGGTCGTGAGGAGGCGGATGCCGGAGAAATCATGTTACCCAAATGAATAAAGATTGGTTTTCTTTCACAGGATATGTTTCGAGAAAATAAAGAGCGTACTGTATCTGAGGAAATGCTTACTACCTTGCCTGAAGTTACTGCTCATATGCAGGAGCGACTTGCTCTGCAACAACGTATTGCGCAGAATGATCCCGAGAGCTTACTCTTGCTCGAACGTCAGTCAGAACTGAGCGACCGATTGATACAGCATGATGGCTTTGTCTTGTATGATTTACAGACGACTATTTTGCAAGCATTTGGGTTCAGTGATGCACAATTACAATTTCCTCTCCGGCAACTGAGTGGAGGAGAGCAAACCAAAGTGCAGATTGCAAAATTTTTATTACAACAGGTGGATTTGTTGATTTTAGATGAACCAACTAACCATCTCGACATCGAAGGGATTACCTTCCTCGAGCAGTTTTGTCGCGCGTGGTGAAAGACACTACTTTGTATATCGCATGATAAAAGATTTCTCAATTGTGTCTTCGATCAAGTAGTAGAAATTGCAGATCAGCAGCTCAATCGATACAAAGGAAACTATGACAGCTATCTCGATCAAAAAATTGCAAAATACGAACAACAACTCAAGGAGTTTAAAAATCAACAAAAATATATGGAGCAACAAGAAGAGTTTATCAACAGGTTTAGATACAAAGCGAGTAAAGCTGCGCAAGTGCAAAGTAGAATTAAAATGCTCGATAAAGTAGAACAGCTCGACGCTCCAGAAGATATGCATACAGCCAAGGGTATTCATCTCAAGCGCAGTGAAAGAAGGCTTCCTGCTACTATTTTGACTATACATGAAGGAGTAGTTTGATACGAGAACCCCTTGGTGCACTTACCCAAAAAATTGGAGGTGACGAAGGATATGCAAATTGGTATCATGGGCAAAAATGGTGTGTGAAAAACGACGCTTATCAATTCGCTCCTGGGAGAGAACACGCTTTTGCAATGATCATGTAAGATCTATCCAACGTTGACGATTGGATCGTATGGGCAAATTGTGGAAGCCATGGACGGCACCAAAACAGTTCTAGATGAACTGCTCTGACCCTGAGCAAGTATGAAAGAGATACTGTGAATTTTGGGTGCGCTCTCTGTCTCAGCTGAAAAAGTCCATCAAAAAATTGGTAGCCTCTCGGGTGGTGAAAAAGCAAAAGTAGCACTTACCAAAATGCTCCTCACCAAACCAGATGTCATCATCATGGATGAACCAACGAATCACTTGGATATTTTGTCCAAGGAGAGTATTATTATGATGTTGCAACAATTCACGGGAGTGAGTCTGATTATTTCCCATGATAGAGATTTCCTCAGTCAAGTTGCCAATCACCTGTGGCTAATTGAAGATAGTCAACTGACCGTCTACCACGATGTAGAGAAGGGATTTGAGGCGATAGGGTAACAAAAATAGCAGTGCACAATAGTGATTTTCTTATATTGACAATTTATTTGCATTATATATAAACGCATCATCAGGGAAAATCCTGAATGTGTTCATTACCAGTAATAAAAAAATCTAAACAATAAACGTATGAAAAAAGAAGATCTTAAACTCTTGAAGAAACGCATGCAAAAAGCCGACCAAAACTTTTATAAAGGAACAGCAATTTTATTGTTGTTTATCTTTGTATGCAATGTATTATGGTTAGTCTTTACCGCACCAAAGTTGGTGGAAGCGCATCCAGAATTACTCTTTGCCAATCTCCTGTTGCTCCCCTTTGCTGATGAAGTGTGGGAGTTTAGTAAACTATTCGATAACGCTTCGCAAGAAGAAAATACAACTGACGTATAAAATTACAAAAAACTAAAA
>CAZWFZ010000065.1:0-2548 GCA_964633455.1 uncultured Candidatus Peribacteria bacterium
GCTTGAGTTACTGCTGGAAGTGCATGATCTGCCACTGCTGGAAGTGCTGGCTCACCTGCAGGTGACCTGTGAACGCAAGGAGATGGTGATCCACTTGATCCAGAGAGCTGATTTACTCTACCAGATATTCTCCCTCGTACAGGACCTATGCGATGCCTTTGGGAAGCAAATGAATTACTAGCAAGCTAAAAATAAAGTGAAATAAAAAAAGAGGAAGACGAACTTCCTCTTTTTAGTATAGAAAAAAAATCAGTTACTTAGTCCACAACGTTTGCCACTTAGCCTGCAACAGTGGTCTATACTGGATTGCTTGTTGGATCACCCCAAAGAGGGTAGTCGTGATAATATAGAGGCCAATTGCACTCTGCATATTCCACACAAATCATGCCATCATGATGACGAAGACAATATTCATAGTTCCCATCATTTTGGACATATCGGGCATACCTTCTTTGTCCATGCCAGGCAGTGATGCCTTCTTGGGAGGATTGACGAGGGCAGTGAGTTTCAACTGCGCCCACATAGCAAGTCCTGCTAACATCGTGAAGAGGATATTATGATTATCCAACAATTGCATGCCCAAAAATTGGGTATTGATAGCAGCTAAATCAATAGAAAATGAGTAGAGAAAGCTATAGAGTTCTGTTGTAAATTTCTCGTTTGCTAACTCTTGGATGGTGAAGAAAAGGCCCAAAAACACCGGGATTTGTATGAGCATGGTCAAACATCATTTGAGAGGACCTCCTCCTGATTTTTTGAGCAATTGCATCATTTCAGACGACATGCGCTGAGGATCATCCTTGTATTTCTCTTGGATTTCCTGCATTTTGGGTTGCATATCAGTGAGTTCACCTTGCATTTTCATACCAGCAGTCGCTTGTTTCACCAACAACAATCTCACCAAGAGCGTCAAGGCAATAATTGCTAGCCCCATATCGCTTCACAACACGTCTATAAGCACAGCTAACATATTGAAAATTGGGCGTTTAATTCATTCTATCCAAAGAAGAGCGAGAGGATTCATCCTAAAGTACACAAAAAAGGTAAAAATACACGAATAGCTAGGTCACCATACTTATTTCCTACCACACTGCAACCAAAAAAATCTACCTAAATAGTTGACAAAATAACTCTTAGTCTCTATAATAAGAGTGTTTATAGATAAGAAATAGATGAGCCAACAAACAACCGTAGCTCAACACTCAACGCTTTCTCTCACCAGAGGAATAGTTTTGGGTATATTTCTTATCACGTCACTTACCTCTCAAGTCGTTGCTGCAGGTCCTTGTACGTTGTTTTTCGACAGTGGCTACCATGATAACCAAGGGAAATTTCACCCCGTGACGCACAAAGATGGCACCTGTACTATTCCTCAATCTCCTAGTCAGCTCTATCAATTGGGCTCGCTCTATGTGACTTTTTCATCAACCTCCCCAGGTACGCAAGCTATGCAAAGAATGGGGCTTCATGATATCATTGAATCTCGATCTCAACCCTTCGTCCCCGTCGATATGCCAGAAACCTTCAGAATTGATTTCAATGAAGATGAATGGACCAATAGTGCTATGATGCTCTATTTGCAAGCAAACTTCCCAAATATATCCGTAGAAGAAATTCCTCAGTTTGGAGGAAATGCTACTACCAATGATCCCAAGAGGTGAGATCAGTGGTATCTTGATTATATCGGTCTAGATCAAGCCAAGCAATACTGCGGTGCTTATAAAAAAAAAATTGATGTAGCTATTATTGATAATGCCTTTCAATCTACCCATGCGGACCTAGCAGGTGCAGTCTTCAAGACAATTGATGTCTCGGATGGGGGAAATGATGTTGCAGCGATAGACAAAAGTACTGGGCGTGAACACGGTACGTTGGCTGCTTGATTATTGTCTGCTGCATCGGATAATCAGGTCGGTGTCGCAGGAGTGAGTGATAACTCAGTTGCACTGACACTCATCAAAGCGGGGAGTGATGAGGTAGCATGATCTACTATCACGCATGGTATTGAAGCAATTGCAGCTGCAGTCAAAGAAGAAGTAGCTATTATTAGTATCTCACGAGGAGCATTTGGTGCAGACACACCCATCTTCAAAAAAGTGATAGAAAAAGCACTTGCCAAAAATATCATCATCATAGCCGCTGCGGGTAACTACAACAGTTCATCTCTCTTTTATCCAGCTGCTTTTGACCATGTCATTGCCGTTGGTTCGGTTGGAAAAACCGGTAAGAAATCATGGTTTTCTAACTATGGTCCCTGGGTAGATTTGTCTGCACCTGGTGAAGAGATGTTGACGACAACGCTCGGAAATAGCTATGCTATCACCGAAGGAACATCCCATGCAACACCGCTCGTAGCAGGGGTGATTGCGTTTGCGTTGGCACATGATATTCCTTTGGAAAAAGTCCTCCAAGTCATGAAACCAACTACTGAACAAGGTATCGGAAAAGGAATCATCAATATGGCTAACTTCTGTAGCAAGGCAACGTGTTCTCCTTCCTATCCACAATTTGATTACAATAATAATGGCTTACTCGATCCCACAGATAT
>CAZWFZ010000065.1:2648-5974 GCA_964633455.1 uncultured Candidatus Peribacteria bacterium
CCATCCATATCAAAAATTACTGCTTGTAGCATCTAGTAGTATAAATAAATGTTATGAGTCTTGCGTTGTTCAATCATTTTTGTGTGCATCTCTATATTCCATGAGGAGCATTCCCAAGATACTTTTGCCCGTTAAGTTCTCTTGATCGATCCCGAAAAATATGTCTTTCCAAAAAGTATATTCAATAATTTCTCTGTCTCATGTAGCGTCTAAACGTTCTTTGAGATGGGGGTTTGCATCAAATTTCTTGCGAATACCTTCTCTCATATAGTCAATTCTAGCCAGCTCATCTAGCTCTAGATCATACATCTTTCTTGCTTTTCTGGAGAGTCAAAAACCTGCAGAGCGGAATGCAATTGCCTTCTTGATCTCTGGGTTTTGTGTCCTAGCAGCCATGTAATATCCTTCATTATCCCAAAACTCATTACCAAATGCATCAGTGATGGGTGTCTTGAGAGGCTCATAATTTGATCCTTCCTCAAAAAGATGTGCAATTTCGTCAGCAGTAATATTATACCCCTTCATCCCTGGATGCATAATCAATGCAGCCTCACGAATCTGTGTTGGAGTAAAGGTTTTGACGGTTTGCAACTCCTCATACGAATACATCTGCATATCTCAATAAACTAAAAAAGATGGTAGATATACCCAATAATTATTAAAAGTAAATAGTAAATATGGAGATTACATAAAAAAAGGACGTAGCAGTTGTTGCTACATCCCAGGTCCCGTATACGTATCGAGCGCTTGCTGTTGTTCGATGGGTAGATCTTTGCGTATTTCTTGAAGTTTTTGTTCAGACCTCTGTTTGAGATAGGCAGCCCCTCACAAGAGTAGGGCAACGAGCAACATACCTTTGATATATGCACCTATTGATTCCTGACTCGCCAATGCATGAAGTTCTTCAGGCACTTTTCAGCCTAGTTCGCCATTTGGTAGAACGTGAAGTTCACTGAGATCATCATCTTTTTGTTTAAGCATTATGTGTCTCTTACATCTTAAATCTCAATTCTTATTTCTTAATTCTTATTTCTCAATTCTCAATTCTTATTTCTTACTTTCTTCCCAAGCTGCAATGACTTCGTCGATTGATCCTTTGTACATAAAGAACTCTTCGGGGATATCATCACACGCTCCAGAAATAAGTTGAGCAAATGATCTAATCGTATCAGGAAGTTTTACAAATTTTCCTTGGACACCTGTAAATTGTTCAGCCACATGAAAGGGTTGTGAGAAGAATTTTTCAATTTTTCTCGCTCTATAAACAGCTAACTTATCTTCAAACGAAAGTTCTTCCATACCCAAAATAGCAATAATATCTTGCAACTCTTTGTATCTTTGGAGAATTTCTTGTACTTTTTTGGCAATCATATAGTGTTCTTCACCCACTACCTCTGCCGTCAAAACAGTGGAGGTACTATCAAGCGGATCAACTGCAGGATAAATACCTTTTTCAGCAATAGATCTACTCAATACAATTGTACTATCCAAATGTGCAAAGGTATTTGCAGGTGCAGGATCCGTCAAATCATCTGCCGGTACATACACTGCTTGCACAGAGGTAATTGACCCCTTGTTGGTTGAGGTAATTCTTTCTTGGAGTTGTCCCATTTCTGAGGACAATGTGGGCTGATATCCTACCGCAGAAGGAATTCTTCCAAGTAGCGCAGATACCTCAGCACCCGCTTGGGTGAACCTAAAAATATTGTCGATGAAGACGAGTACATCTCTATGTTCCTTGTCTCTAAAATATTCAGCCATAGTCAATCAGGTAAGTGCAACTCTTGCTCTTGGCCCAGGCGGTTCATTCATTTGTCCATAGACCATCGCCGTCTTGTCGATGACGCCACTATCCTTCATCTCATGATAGAGATCATTTCCTTCTCTCGTTCTTTCTCCGACACCACAAACTACAGAAACACCGCTATGTTCCTTGGCAATATTATGAATTAACTCTTGCATAATCACGGTCTTGCCTACACCTGCACCTCCAAACAATCCTACTTTTCAACCTTTGAGCATAGGTGCCAACAGGTCAACTACTTTGATACCCGTCTCCAAGGTCGTAGCTTTGGTAGCAAGTTCTGTGAATTCTGGCGCATCACGATGAATTGGCCATCTTTCCTCACCTTGTATAGCTGGTGTACCATCAATCGTTTCACCCAAGACATTGAAAATATGTCCCAATACTTGCGGTCCAACGGGAACAGAAATCGGTGCGCCTGTAGAAGTCACCGTGTCACCTCTTTTGAGGCCATCTGTAGCAGTCATAGCAATACCTCTGACATACCCATCTTCAAGTTGTTGGAGTACTTCGATCACAACACTTTGATCATTTGCATTACGTTGATCTACAATAACTGCCTCATAAATTGCGGGAACTTGCTCAGTAAAATGTACATCCACGACGATTCCTCTAATCGCACTAATTGTTCATTGAGCCATACGAAACATATATTAAGTGAATAAAACGTTCATGTTTAGTGGGTATGCTTTTTATCTACATACTCACTGACTACTTCTCCCAATGCTTCGACCAACAGTTCATATTTGTCCTTGTCCATCGAAGAGGGGGGAGTTGGATGCTCTGGTTGCATAGATCTTTGAAATATCTTTTGTTTCCAGTGGAGGAGGGATGCTACTGTTTCTGTCGGATGCGCCACGTTAGCAAATTTGTAGAGCTCATCTTCTACTTTGATAGTGAGATCTCATGACTGGAGCAACGTATCCAAGAAAGAATGTTGTTGTTCACTCACACGCTCAATTGCTGTCCACTGAATAATGGTCGTTTGGTAGCTGAAGAAGCCATTCCAAGAGAGCAGTATGAGTCACAAATCGCTGACGACCAAGACATCTAGATAGTGATCCAAGAGGGCATAGAGTGTCCTGATATAGATACCAATACCCATACAACCAAACACAAAATTCCACCAGGACCATGCCACTGAAGTAATCAACAGGGTATACAATAGTCGAGCAATAAGCCACATAAAGAGACTCACTAGCAGTACTTTTGCATAGGTCAGTCGATCATGTCAGATCACTGTATAGACAGTACTATCACGCAAATATCAGGTGATAAACTGAGCTCTCATAGACTATTTGCTTTGTAAAGCACCAATCTTCTTTTGTTTTTCCAAGAACTTCTCCATTCTACCTTTGACAACTTTCGTTTCTTTTTTGCCGGTATAGATAGGATGACAGTTGGGGCAGTTTTCAATCTTGATAGGTCCAGCAACTGCTGCTGAAACGGTAGAGGTGTGTCCACAGATACATTGTACTTGGACTTTTTCAAAATACTGTGGGTGAATTCCTGCTTTTGCCAT
>CAZWFZ010000066.1:0-5894 GCA_964633455.1 uncultured Candidatus Peribacteria bacterium
AGCGAGCAACGGGACTTGAACCCGTACAGGCAGAGCTGAATTCTGCCATGCTACACCAATTACATCATGCTCGCACCAAAAAACAGTTCCCCTTGTATAGAAATATCCTCGAGTAAATCAAGCGGAGTTGATGGAAAATGATATCCATAAGGTATCAGGAAAATACAACAATGTTTTTGATCGTACATAAGGTGGCTCTGCAAAAGTTCCCCAAACACTCTCTATGGTCATAGAACCTTCAAAAAATCTCCTCTATCTCACCAACGTAATATCCCCTGCTACTTTGATTACCTCACCATTGGGACATTGGATGTGGGCGGAATAGACATATACTCACGCTGGCGATTGTTGGCCTCTGAATATCCCTGCTCGCTCATTATCTCCATCGTTTGCTCACTGAGTAAATACTTGATTACCTCGTCTATCAAATATCTGGAGCATACGTAAATGATGATGTGGAGCTAGGGAAACACTATACGTATCATTAGCACCGTCTCCGTTGGGAGAAAATGCATTGGGGAAGTATCATGCTTTTTCTGCAGAACAACACGTGGCAATCTTTGGTGTAAGTTGAAGACGACATCATCATAGTACTACCTCCACTATCAACTCTGGACCAATCTCATAACCTTGTAGTGGACGCTCAGAGAGAAAACGATGGGTATCACCAACAGATCACTGTGGTAGAAACCACAACGTATCCTGATCTACCAAAGGCGCAAATACAGAAAATAATGATGCATTCGTAGGAGAAACCACATCGACACCTACGGAGGTGGTCTCGTCTCTGCACAACGCATCTGGCAAGTCGTCAAGGGTTGCTGAAAAAGGATTTTCTCTCCTGAGGGTAAATGAAAACGTCTCTGCACACACGACACATCCATTGAGAAGCGCTTTGACACTATAGTCACCTACCTCATAACTACCAGCAGCAAAGTTGAGGGTTCTTCATGTTTTGGTGGTACCGTCTGGCATTTCTCGTATCACTTCCAACGTTTTTTGTCTATTAAGAAACTCACTTCCTACATCAATACTCAAATATACTGACTCATCATAACAGTAAGATTCTTTGAGTCCATGCATTTTAACATCACACGAGAAACATTCTAAGGTAAAATTTCCAACGGTGACTGCATAGGGATTTGGGTGTACGTAAATAATAAGTTCTTGCGTACCTAGAGGAATATGTCCCATCAACACACCAACTCCTCATGGGTTTTCTGTATATCACAAGGGTAATTCACTCGTCTCGAGGAGTCTATACGTAGTGGTATCCTGCGGATCTCTCTCTCCACAAATCAACAATGGTCCATGGTTTGCTCAATCTATCAACTCGCCAGAACTGGTTCAAGGATATTTGCCAAGCGCTCACAAATATCCGGTAGTAGATGCAATCACGGTCTCATTTCCATGTGCATCGATCGCTACGATATCCAATGCATCTGGTATATTCTTTGCTCGAAACGGGACAATCAGTACATCTCCATCCCGCTTTTTGAGTGTATACGCAAGGGAGTAGGTAGTTAATGCTGGGATATAATATCTCATTTTTTTTCAGCAAAAATTTTCTCCTTGATGAACAATCCCTTTCGTTGTATCAGGAGCAGCGGTGGTTTGTAAGGTGTGATACACTTCGTCACGCATATCACCACGCGAAACAATGAGAGATCAGGAAAGTCATACTATCAGGGCTATATCACGAACAGAGAGAGCCATCAGAAACAGACAATTAAAAGGTTATTTGGCTTTCCAAAGTTTATAGGACTTGTACATCAGGGGATTGAGCAAGATATCCATATTACCTATATAAGAAATAGTCGTACCACCAAATGCTTGTTTGAATCTCGTCACTCCACCCAATGCATGTGTTTGTTCTTCGCCCACAGGCGAGACACCAAGTAAATCATAGGTGGTGAAATGTTTTTCTTTCGCTCGTTCCATAATTTGTCGATTGAGGAGGTAATGTGCACCAATATCACCGTACGCTCTTGCGGTGGCACCATACAAATACACACAGGTTTTCTCTCGGAAAAGACACACACTTCCACTCACGATATCATTCCCTTGTTTGAGCAAGAAGAGCGTGCCTTGTTTCTCACTCACCAAAAAATCTCTCAGACGAAGGAAGTGCTCTTTGGGAACAACGGCGAAGCCTTTGTCGAACGCAGTCGTATATCGTACGTCCCAAAAAGGTTCCCAATCAGCGTCTGTAGCCTGTACAAACTCGAGCTCAGCTTTTTTGCCTTTGTTGAGATATCTTTTGCCAGAGTCCGAAAGATCCTGAGATCGCTGTGCATGCGTGCAGGTCAAGTCGAGAACTATTGTCGCCTGAGGCATATGCTCTCTCCATGAGGGAACAAGGTCATATCGTGTTTTGAAGTTCTGTTCTATAGTACGTCTTTGAGCCAAGAGCGTGGTGCGTGTTTCGGGTGCTTTGACTTGACTGGTAGGACGGCTATCAAATACATTCACTATACCTAGCTGAAAAAAAAGATCACCAAACCCCTTTCCGTAGTCTCTTTTGAGTTGCGTGAGTATATCATGGAATTCTTGGGTATATTGTTCCCATGTAGGTAAGGAAAATCAATGTAACATATATCGTTGGAACTGCTTACCAAGGAGGCGCTTCCATTTGGTGGTGCCATGATAGGTCTGACCGGCAATCGTACATGAAAAGCTAGGCTTTTGGTAGACCGTTTGGTTGATTGCAATCCGCAAAGGCGACTGGTAAAATGAGGGCATAAGCCAAAGAGCGAAAAAATAAAGGTATACATACTTACTCTGTACGCACAGTCTATGATTTATTATAGTAATTACAAGAAATGTAAAGCAAAGGATGCATATTTCAGTGAGCGAAGTTGGTCTTTGAGTAATTTATCCGTATAGTAGACTATGAAAGAACACTGTTCTTGTTTTGCTCGTCTTTTGTGCTATGACCGACCCTACGCTCCCCAATCCACAACCTGGCAAAGACAAAAAAAATGTTCCTCTACCTCCCCTCAGTGAGACGGAGAAATTTGAGGATATTTTCAAAACTATCGATATAGACGCGACAAGCCCACAACTCGCTCCACAAGAGTCGCTTTCCTGAGCACAAACAGAGAATCCTTCGCCAGCACCAGAGTCTTCAATACCTACGCTAACTCAAGAAAAAACGGTAGATGCTCCTCAAAAAGCACCGTCTAAAAATACAGAAGAAAATACACAACAGCTCACTCCACAAGAGTCGCTTTCCTGAGCACAAACAGAGAATCCTATGCCTGAGGCACAAGCATTTGAGACTTCGCCTCAAATACAAGCACCAGTAACTCCACCGCAGACAAAAAAGGTGGTTGCTCCCCAAGATGAACCACCTGTAGAACCAGAACTTACGGGCATCCAAGATATCGGTTCCTACATCGCCAAAGCCAAAGAAAATCAATCCAAAAGAGTCACCAGACTCGAGGCAGAAGATGGGACAGATCTCACCAAACTACCCAACATCTACGCCGTAGTTCCCCATACCAAAGGTGACCATAAACTCATCTACACCTATGACAAAGCACCCAAGTGACTTATCGATGATCCCAAGCAAAGAACACCCGGCACAAGTTATATCAAAAATAATGAACTCATCTACGATGTGTGGGTCACTATGAAAAAACATCCGACACTCAAAAATGAGAGAAACGAACCACTCGATGTGTGGCTCATTGACACACCTGATCAATTGACGCAACAACTCACGTCTATTGCGATCGGCAAAGGAGGTGGAACCAATTTCAGTAAACCACTTATCATAGAACAACCTAAGAAAACTCCTGAAGCGAACAAAAAGGTAGTTGAAAAAACAACGCAAGCAACTCCGAAGAAAGAAGTAGTAGCTCAGAAACAAGAAACAAAAGATATCCCTTCCCCTGGGGTAAAAGCTACTACTACGAAAACGGAAGCACCGGTAGCACCGGTAACTTCGGCACCGGCAGTTCCAACGTCCGCACAAGCACCGGAACCTTTGTCTCCGGCACAAGCAACGCCTACACCTACGACAGAAAAATCTGTATGACTTTCGCCAGAAGCAAAAAAAACTATCAAAGATACAATGGCACAGACAGAAAAAAAACAAACGCTTCCCCCTTCATTATCCAAAAATTTCCCAGCTCAAAAACCTGCTCCAGAGAAACAAACTCCACCTGCTCCCAAGCAACCTGAGAAACCAAAGCAAGAAGTGAAGAAACCTGAAGTAAGTACATCTCAAGTATCGAAGACTCAAGAAAAAGCCAAGGCACCTTCGTCGTCGGCACCCACTCAAAAAATAAGTGCTCCCGTACCACCTAAGGCAGTCACGCCAAAAGTAATTCCTACGGTTGCGCAAGGAGAAAAGAAGATGCCCGAAACAGAAGTTGTTCCTCCTGTGCAGGAACCAGTAGTCACCGAAGCTCCTCAAACAAAAGTGGTCATCGTAGAAGAACGAAAAACAGAAACGCCCGTAGATACCAAAGCACCTATTACTACGGATAAACTCCCCAATGAAATCATGCTTTCAGAAGCTACTGCAGAAAATCAAGCAGTAGATGAAGTGCTCGTTGTTCCTGCAGAACATAAAGAGACACAGGGAGATATTGTTGATCTCGACAGTCTCGATACCCAAGAGCAAAAAAAACCTGAAGAAAAAACAGCTCCTCTTGATCTTGAATCACTTGATGCACAGTTTGCTCCACATACCAAAAAAGTAGTAACCCATCCCAAATGATCTTCGGTGCCACTCGGTATGATTTTGCGTATCGTTGGAGTAATTATCGTCATTGGCATGGCTTGGGCAATGTACACCGTCATGTTTCCTTCGGTACCACAACGCCCCACTCCAGAAAAAGCAACAACAGGCACAGACCTGCCTTTGGTTGAGGACACACCACCCCTCGTAGATGATGAAGTCAATACAGGTGATCTCCCTGCACAAAACACTGGCTCCTACGGTATGCCGACCAAAGAGGAAGGTGAAGCTGCAGCCAAAAATACTGATCAACCAAGCGATACGTTTACCTTGGATGAATTAGCTGCAAAACTCACCGCACAACAAAAGCAAGCACAGACTATTGCAAACAAAGCAAAACTCCTCAATGACAAAGAAGCAATCAAGTTTAGTATCGTCTCTATCCGCAAAGCCAGCGAAGCACTCAAACGTATCGAGGAGGATCCAACCATCACTGCTTCCGAACTCACTGACATCGCAACCAAGATTGATCTCTACTTGCAAGAGGCAGAATTACGTATACAGTAGCTCTGTTAACTGGTTTATTTGTAACGTTGTGTATGAAGGAAAAACTTTCTGACTACATCGAACACTTCATGTCGTACTTACACTACGAGAAAAATACGAGCCCCAAAACGATTGAGAACTATCAGTTGTGGCTCAGGAGATTTTTGTGATTTTTCGGAGATAGACCCGTGAGTGAGATAAAGCCATTTATCGTCTTATCATTTAGGAAACATTTGGATAAGGAGCTGGGCTTGCAGATCAAGACGATCAACTACCACATCGTAGCGTTGAGATCTTTTTTGAAGTTTTTGCTCAAAAATGATATTGATGTAATCGCACCAGATAAATTGGAACTGTCGAAAACACCACCGAGAGTGGTGCAATTTTTGGAAGAAGATGATATCCAAGCACTGCTAGCAGCGCCGACAGAGCGAGAAAAAAGTCCACTCAAAAGAGCGAGAGATGAGGCTATACTAGCTATGTTGTATGGTAGCTGAGTGAGAGTGACGGAGTTGATCTCCCTCACGAGAGATGCACTGCCCGTGCATGGTCAACAAATTCAAATCGTAGGTAAGTGAAGCAAACTCAGATCGTGATTTATCACGCCTCAAGCGCGCGCCAAGTTGGAGACCTGGTTGGATATGAGAACGGACGCTAC
>CAZWFZ010000067.1:0-1701 GCA_964633455.1 uncultured Candidatus Peribacteria bacterium
TGAAAGTACAGTATGAAAAGGGCCCTGCTAGAGGTAAGTCTCTACTGGGGGCCTTTTTTTGTTATGGGAAAAGACTAATGTCCGTGACTTGTCTTCTGGCTCCCTTAGCCGTATCTATCAATTTGCTGACGTCAGCAAAATGATCAGAAGCTAGGTTCTTACTGGCATTACACGATTCTATGGATTGCCACGTCGTCCCTTAGGGACTCCCTGCCTACCGCAGGCAGGCTCGCAATGACGGCAGTGAAGAATTCCACCACCTTTTCATCTTTCCTTTTGCCCTCTTTTCCCTATAGTTACTTCAATTTTATCGTGTGAACCGTGCAGTATGGCGTGAAATGCAAATACCGTTATCTTGAGATTTGATGACGTTTCGTTTAAGTTTGGTGAAAAAAAGATTATCCTCAAGGAGGCAAGTTTTAGTATTCGTGAACATACCAAGATCACGATCATGGGACAAAATGGTGCGGGGAAGTCCACGATCTTCAAGATGATCACGGGAGATCTCAAACCACAAGAGGGCAAGATCCATATCGAGAAAGGCAAGACGATAGCGATTGCCAAGCAGGTGATTCCGAGAGAGCAGTATGAGTTGACCGTCAAAGAATATTTTGCTACGGCTTTCCCTGAGAAGGACTACAAGATGGATCAGAAGATCGAGCGCACGATGAAGGAGGTAGATCTCGTCGTACCTGTTGATAAAAAAATTAAGCAACTGTCGGGTGGACAGCAGGCGAGATTGCTGCTTGCGCAAGCTATTATACAAGAACCGGATATTCTCTTGCTCGATGAGCCAACCAATAACTTAGACGCGACGTGAATTGGTAATTTATTGTGATTTTTGTTAACCTATGAAAAGACGGTGGTGGTGATTTCGCATGATGCTGAGTTTCTGAATATGTTTACGGATGGGGTCTTGTATGTGAATGTGATGACCAATCAGGTAGAGCAGTATCGAGGAGATTATCATGATGCGGTTGAGCAAATTGCCAAGCAAGTAGAAAAAGATAAAACACTCAATGCCAGAGAAGAGCGCAGAATTTTGGATGCGAAAGAAAAAATAAACTTCTTTGCCCAGAAGGGTGGTAAGATGAGAAAGTTGGCCAGCAAGATGAGAGATGAGGTCGAGGAGGCAGAAGAAAATAAAGTAGTCGTGAGAAGAGAAGACAAAACTATCAAGGCGTTTCATATCGATTTTGAGGTCTTGCTCGACGCATTACTTACGATCAAAAATATTGGACTAATGGATGCTGACCATAATCTGATTCACAAACCATTCTCACTTGAAATCAAAAAAGGTGAAAGATATATGCTCGAAGGCCCCAATGGGATTGGGAAGACCACCTTGCTCAAAAGATTATTTCATCCTGAGGATGATGATGCGATCATTGCACAAGGCGTGCGTGTAGGTTATTACTCACAGGATTTCAACGCATTGGATATGCAGATGACCGTGTGGGATGCCTTGCATGAGGTGACGAATGAGGCGACCGATGAAGATGTGTTTAGAGCGGCGGCACAATTTTTGTTGTCTTCAGACTTGTTGAAAAATCCTATCGGGTCGTTGTCTGAAGGACAAAAAGGACTGTTGTGCTATGCGAGATTTGTCTTGCAGAAACCACACGTACTGATCTTGGACGAGCCGACCAATCATATCAACTTCCGTCATCTGCCCGTGATTGCACAAGCACTCAACGACTA
>CAZWFZ010000067.1:1801-3805 GCA_964633455.1 uncultured Candidatus Peribacteria bacterium
GCTAGATTTTCTTCTCCAAACCCCTATAATTTCCCGCATGCAACGATATACAGCCATTAATTCCCTCTATATAAGACTGTTTTCAGTCCAATTGCGTAAGTTTTTCAAAACCAAAGAAGGACATCTTTTGTTGTTTTTCACAGGCTGTTTTGTGATCATCGTGATGAGGTTGTTTTATTTGGAAGTCGTGCAGGGAGATTATTATAGAGATCTGTTGGTGAATCAGCATTATACCAAGTCAGAGTTGAGAGCCAAGAGAGGACAAGTATTTGTTACCGATAAATCGGGGAAACATTTGCAGTTGACGGAGAATGTACCCTTTTTCAATTTGTATGTGGATCCCAAGTTCGTCAATGATAAGCCCAAACTTATCTCCGTCTTGACGCCTATTTTGTATAAACATTTTTGTGAAATTTATGGACTCCAGCAACCCAATATTCGCCAGTGTGCGGAGAATATACAAGAGTTTTCTCGTACCCAGTTGTTGCCTCAGAAGCAGTGAGTGTTTATCGAATCTGGGGGAAATCAATTCTATATAGATGATGCTGCGTGGGAGCTCAGAGTGGCAGAAGCATTATCTGGATTTACCCAGTCGGGTGCGTATATGTTGATTGCTCAGAGATTGGACGAGGTGATCAAGCAAGGCCTCAAAGATAAAAATTATTTGTGATTTTTTGAAGAAAAAGAATTGTTGGTGGAGCTGGCGGACAGTGCACGTTTTCCCTTTTTGCTAGTAGAAAATACCTACTATGTGTATGTGCGTCCAGACTCCCAGTGATGAGGGAATCAAGCACAGCTCAGAGATTTGCATCAAACGTTGTTGAAGTATGGACAGATTTATGACCTTGATTATCTCAAAGCATTGCGTTCACCACAGGAGATTAGATATGTCAAATTATTGTCACACATGAATGCAAAGATCGCAGAGATGATTAGAGAGACCAAGAAAGCATATTTTCAAGAAGCGGTGAGAGGAGTGCCTTTACTCCATGGATTGGGACTCGAGGAGTACTGGACGAGATACTATCCGTATGGTGAGTTTATGTCCAATATCTTGGGCTATATGGACAATGAGAATAGAGCGCACTATGGGGTCGAAGCATACTTTGACAAACATCTCAGAGGAAAAGATGGTAAAATAATTGGTCTCGCAACGCCTTGGATTGGACAGGTCGGAGCAAACTCATTTGAAATCGAACAGCCACATGATGGATCTGATGTCTATTTGACGATCGATCCGGTGATTCAAAGAGAGGGAGAAGAAATCGCCAAACGTTTTATGAAGGAATTCAATGCAGATTCAGTAGCGATCACGATTATGGAGCCTGAGTCAGGGAAGATTACTGCATTGATTAATTATCCAACCTTTGATCCCAATGATCCTTCGGATGCCTACACGCTCAAACCGTTGTCGTATGATCAACATTACTTAATTGATAATTTAACGTTTATTGATATTCCCCTCTATTATCTTTCGTGAGAGCAACTCATTCAAGCCAAGACCGATGAAAGATGACTCACGGGATATCAAAAATATGTGTTCGAAAATGGTATTGGTCCGCAAGTATTTATTGATAAAAATATCTGATATCCGTATGAGCCAGGTTCGGTCTTCAAGGCGTTTACACTCGGCATTGGTATCGATAGTGATGCAATTAGTATGTATGACTATTATGAGGATCAGGGCTATATTCAAATTGATCCATTCGTGATCAAAAACATTGATAAGAAATGTACCGGGACGCACACCTATTTGCATGCGTTGGAGTTTTCGTGCAACGTAGGGATGGTAAGGATCGCGCAGGCCATAAATAAATATGTGTTCTATACGTATCTCGATAGATTATGATTTGGTAAACTGACGACTATTGAACTTGCGTGAGAAGAAGAAGGAACATTACCTGATTTCAATGCGATTTCTTTGGCGAGATTCTTCAATAATGCGTTTGGACAAGGTATGTTGGTTACGCCATTGCAAATGGCGGTTGGGTATGCAACGCTCGT
>CAZWFZ010000067.1:3905-5632 GCA_964633455.1 uncultured Candidatus Peribacteria bacterium
CCGCAAACAACAAATGATTTTCAATTTCCTCTGATGTGTATTTGTGCAGATTGCTATTGACTTTATGGTATAAATAATTATCAATTTGTTACTTTATTGTGTAGCAACCACACATGCGTATCTTGAGACCTCTCTTAGCCTTTGTATTTTCAGCGCTTATTGTCTTCGGTATCTGGAAATGGTATGCCCAAAACCAAGAAGTGCAATTTACGGATCCTTTGCGTCCGTTGCGGGGTCGCATCACGTATACGTTGCAAGATGTGGCAGCGAGTCTTCGTGGTACACCTAAGTCACCTCGTATAGAGGAGTTGCGTATTCCTCAATTGGATGAAGAATTTTCGCAAGGAGAGTTGACGAAAGCAGAACTCGCAAGTGTCACACAAGATATTTCTACCAAGGGCGCATCAGAAGCAAGAGTACTTATTATTGAATTCTGTCATTATGAGTCCAAGTATTGTAAGCAAGCATACGATGAGGGAGCAGTACTGACCTATCAAGCAGAATACCCTTCACAAGTGCAGTACGCATTTGCACCCATGCCACCCAGAAGTGATGATGCAACCGCATTACCGCATGTAGCAACACTGTGTGCACGTACCCTAGGATCAACCAAACAATATTTTGCATTCCATGCTATGCAGTACGAACAATATACAACAGATGCATCAGAACTAGTTGCTGATGCAAACGTGCTGGGTATCCATGGTATGCAAGAGTGTATGCAAGGACTTGCTTCACGTCTCGCACTCCAAAAATCTGTCACAGAATCCAAGACACTCTTTGGACTCAAATCACTCCCGACCTATATCTTCCTCAATAAACAAACAGGTAAATACATCAAACTACCAGGTTTGTACGAAGAGAAAGAAGCATTGGATGCGTTAGCATATATCTTGCAGTAACTTGCACTTTCCCCCCTGTGAAGGGGGCGAAGTGCCTTCAAGGTAGATTATGGGGGGTTTAAAGAACGTGAAGAATCATGGTTTTAAAACCCCCTCTCACTCCCCCTTGTCAGGGGGAGGATAGATCGGTGTGATATTCTTCATTTGATTTTCAACCTCATTCAACTACAAAGAGAGCATTCATTTGCTCTTTTTTTGTTATGGCGATCTATTCGTATTCTCAGATGCAGGTCTATCTTTCTTGCCCACGCAAGTATCGTTATCAGTATGTCGATAAAGTGAAAGTAGCGTATGAGCCAGAGTCACCCGATCAGCTCTTGGGAAATAGTATCCACAAAACTATGGAATTTTTTTATAACAAACTCAATGTCTATTCCAAACCAACGTTAGAAGATATGATTGCTAACTTTGTGCCACGCATCGAAGACGGACGAAATGAGGAGACGATGGAAGGATACGACAAGGAGAGCTATTGCAATAGAGGCAAAGCATATCTGACGATGTACCGAAATCGCTATGCGCCCTTTGAACAAGTGACCGTTCTCGGTAATGAGATGCAACTTAATTTTACGCTTGATGATGCAGGACAGTATCAGTGGAAGGGATATATTGATAGATTGAATAAGCATGGAGATACCTTCGTGATCAACGATTACAAAACAGGAAAATCTTTTTCTGATATCCAAAGAGCAGAGTATCGTGAGCAGATGACCATCTATGCGCATGGTGTCTTGCAGAAATATCCCGGCATGGCAAAACGCATCGAAGCTAATATTTTTTATATGCACTTTGATTTGGTCGATACGTGGGAGATCACACCAGAGC
>CAZWFZ010000068.1:0-5412 GCA_964633455.1 uncultured Candidatus Peribacteria bacterium
TGTGGATGACGCTGGGTCCGTGTGATCACCGCGTGCAGCAGTGGTTGGACGATCCAAAAAAATACTTGGATGATACCGTTGCGTTGCAAAAAACGCATGATCCTCGTCTTTCGTGTACGTGCAAAATCTGCTTGCAGGAGTTCAAAATCTCCCGCTTGAGGTGGTTGAGAGAGACTTGAAAACGATGAGTTCGTCTGGTAGGTCATTGCTTCTATGCTATCCTATCGCTATGAAATTGCAACCTTTTTGCCTTGATTGTCTGGTTTGGTACACGCTATATGAGTTCTTTTTGCTATTGACATATATCTCTATTTATTTATAAAAATCGTTCAGAGATAATTAACAATAATAATAAAAAATTATGGAAAACGACAGAAAAAAATTGGAAAATATAATTTATGGCGTTGGTATGTCGCTCCGTCCCGAGTTCTTCGCAGGACGTGGAGCAAATACTAGTGACCTCAATCACAAACGACTCCACGGTATCTGGCTAGGTATCAAAGATACTATCAGTGATACAGCTGCAGACAGCTTTGTACAAATGGTGAGCAAGATAGAGGTCATCTCTGCCACGACGTTTTTGCAGGAGCTGTATGCACTTTGTGATAACGACTGGCAACTTGATGAGCACCATGAGGATGCTCCTGGTATTGTCATTCAAAAAGACAATAACGGCAATCATATGGTGGCACATGGCATCATGGCGATGAGCGCTGCGATGAGTATCGCTGAGGCGGAAATAGATCAAACGCAAGAGATCAAAGCATGGTTTCTGAAGTGTCGTGGTGTCCCACCCAAAGGGAGGACGTATGACAAAATGGGTAACTCAACGAAAATCTGGTAAGCCATGAGAACAATAGTAAACATTTTCATTGCGTTGATCTTCACGGGTATTGTGGTTTTGTTTGCTTGGCCTATCGTACAAAAAGTTGTGAAGAAGCACAAGGCGGCTTCTGTTGCCCAAACTACCTCATCACCTAGATCAGTACCAGAAACATCGGTCCCAGATCCCGCAACCACGACTGCTACTGCAGTCCCAGATCAGCCTATGCTTGATCAACCACCGGTGGTGAATGAGCAAGTGGCACCGCCACCTCCTCCACCACCCACACCCCCGCCATCGCTTTTGAGATTTCTCAATACGGAGATGAGTGAAGAGGAAATGGCCATACTGAAATCAATGAATGGCCTGAGAGCACAGAATATTGATGAACACAGTAGCCGTGCCAACAACTTGTCGCCAGTTATGATGGCACGTATCACGATGATACAACGCAGACAAGATTCGCTCTTGCTTGACGTTGCACTCATCAAAGAGCGTTTGTCTATGACACATCAAGACAGCATCGAATTCATTCGAGACTTTATGAAAAATAACCCGAAATATTTCACAGACAAAAAAACTAAGAAAAAGAAATGAAAAAATTGACAACTATTATTTTGTTCACGATATTTGCCTTTTTGACCTACTTTAACGTTGATCAATATATGCAATATACAAAGAACCATTCCAGCGATACGGGAGGTGTATCAACTGAAAACCTGTTGGTTGCAAGTGCATCTATGACACCGTCAACTGACGGTGCAGATGCAACAATATCGCCAGTTACTCCTCCTCCAAAACCTCAATGGTATTGGGTAGGACAAGAGGATCACGCTAAAGAGTACAAATGGCGTTTGCAATATTATGCGAATGTGTATATGGACTCCGCAACCAAACATATCATGAGTGACCTCAACGATATGCGTATTGGGATACAGACGTACGGAGATTATGGAGGACATATAGCAGACGCTACTGCTCCCCTGGACTTCGCCAATGGTGAAGTCACGAGAAGGAAAGTAGATACATTACTGGAACTTCTACGACACCAGTGTACATGGACATTTGATGATTCGCTGCAAGCAGCGATCAAGTTGATCCGAGATTATCCAAAGTTGGGTGAAAGCCCAGAAAAGAAAAAAACTAAAAAGAAAAAGAAATGAAAAAAATAATCATAACTTTATTGCCTGACCTGATCAGGGATGTGTCTAAAATCTTGAGATTCTCATGTGTAATGGGTGGTCTCTTGATTGTTTGTTTACTATGTATGGTGGGATGTGTTCATACGACACCAGTTAGTAGTTCTCAGCAAGGCAAGATAACAACAGATGCTGAATACAACGATTTAAAAATCATGCATAGCATTGCAAGATATCAAAATCGACATGCAACTCCATTTGAGATGACCGTTTTGGACTCGCTATCAGCGACTGAAATTGGCACCTTCGGTGATGGAGGAAGATATGCTGACTTTTTAGCACCCTCGACCTTTGCATCAGTGCAATTGCTCAAGTTGCAAATGGATAGTCTCCTGTCGATGCCGAATCATCGTGAGATTGATTCGTTCGGAGTGTTCAAAACTTACTTCAACGATCACTATGATGAATTAATGGGTAAGAAGAAGAAATAGAGGATAGTCTCCTCACCTAGGAAACGGAATTCCCGTTTCCTTTTTTTTCAAAAAAAGATAAACCTTTTTTCTTATAGAAAAAAGACAAACTTTTTTCATTCCTTTTTTATCCACAAAAAAACACGACCAAATCGTGTCCTAATGTATTTGCAGCTTTGATTATTTGAATATTTGTAACTTTGATACAGGGCCTGCAGGATTTGAACCCGCGACGCGCGGCTTTGGAGACCGCCGCTCTACCCCTGAGCTAAGGCCCTGTGTAAGGATAGATACATGTTTTTAAATTTTAAGGAACCCGCGACGTGTGGCTGCAGTCCCGTAGCGAAGCTAGCGGGGTACCCCTGAGCTAAGGCCCTGTGTAAGGATAGATACATGTTTTTAAATTTTAAGGAACCCGCGACGTGTGGCTGCAGTCCCGTAGCGAAGCTAGCGGGGTACCCCTGAGCTAAGGCCCTGTGTAGGTAGTTAGACATATAGAAATAAGATTTGAGACTTAAGATTTAAGACTTAAGATTTGAGAAGTGGACAAGTCTTAATTCTCAACTCTTAGCTCTCAATTCTCGATAGCCACTAACCGGAATCGAACCGGTGGCCTATCCCTTACGAGAGGATCGCTCTACCAGCTGAGCTATAGTGGCAAGAAACAAAAAAGATACGTAAGAAATAGGTCAATGACCTGGCGGAGTGTATACTCAATGAGCTACTAAAATCAAGCGATAGAAAAAAAGACGGGAGTTCCCGTCCAATGAAGTTATTCAACTCGAAATGTTTTGCCTTGTGCATAGAAGTACTGTTGAAGTGTTTCTGCGCAGAGTTGTGGAATCTGGTACTTTATCCACCACGGCGGGACTGAACTCATGTGCTGAAACCCTGCGGTTGCCCACTTGCTCAACAGATCAAATGTTTGCACCTGAGCATGTGAGAGACATTGGAGATATGAATAGACTACGAGGTTGTCTTCTATGTGTGTCCATTCCATCACTTTTTTGTCCAGGATAACTTCATGCTCTTCTTTGATGTGTAAGCGGTACCACTTCCCTGCGACAGGTTCTGGAAGACAGATAATGCGTTGTGGCAAGGCTTTGCTATACGCAACCACCTTGATAATTGCCAAGGGAACAGGACTACCCGTACCCAGGAGTAATGTTTTTGGTATGATTTCCATCTCTCTCTTTTTTATGTCTATACTCGAGTAGTATCGCATTGCAAGAGCTATTTGACATATAAAACGAAGTATTTTTGATTGTGGTAAACAAGGCGATTGCTTGCTATTGGTACAGAAAACCATAGAGAGAAGGCACTGTTTTACCTATTTTTCGTTTTTTTTGATGACGCATACACCTACCTCGTGAATTTGAAGTATCTTCACCCATGCATGGCACTTGTTTACCACTCACTACAAAGATTTCTTAATTACTGCCGCGTGGCTTTTGGGTATCGGGTATTTACTCTTGAGTATGATACCTATGCAGCTGATTGCAACTCCTGTGCAATCAGGTATGTATTCCTATGCATTTGCAGTAGATGGGTCATTGGAGTTGATGATGTTGCATTCATTATTGCAATTTGCCATTGCTATTCTCGGTATGTATATGACTGCTGCGGTATTTTTGCAAGTAAGATCATTGGTAGATCATCATCGTTCATTGGGTTGGAAAAAAGCATTACAAGAAGCAGGAGAGATGCTTTTCGGTATTCTAGGGACGACGCTGTTACAAATTCTCTTTTTGTTTGGACTCTTACTCTTGCTCATAATCCCTGGTATTATTTTCTTAGTGTATTGGGTATTCACGGTGTATGTTGTAGTACATTATGGTATGAAGCGAAGAGCTGCACTCGATGAGAGTAAACGTATTGTGAAATGAAGACGATGGAAAACAGTTGGGTATATGATTGTGTTGTATATTCCGATGATCATTATTACTGCATGTTTGCAATGGGGACTCAAAGCTAGTTATGGTGTATGGTGATGGGCATTTTTCCCAGATCTTGTACACAATGGTGCAATGCTCGTGATTCAGTTGTTTTATAGTATAGTTGCTTCATTGTTCTTTTTGCAATGGGATCGTACGAGAATAGGAAGTACAGATGAGCATCATCATGCGCCCGTTCATCATCATCAGGCATAATCTTTTGTATTTTTTATCTTTTGTGTAGTTGATGAAGACACTCCATCGTTTCTTGTTGCTTCGTGTTGTAGATATACTGATAGTTCGTTTGAATCGATTGTGGCCATGTTTGGGAGTAGTATTGTTGTGGGCGCTCTTATTATTGATTAGTCCTTGGATACCTGCACGAGAATTGCCAAGTTCGTGGTGGGGATCAGTGGATACGTTGTGGGGACAACTCTGGACACTTGTACTTGAGTTGCTCCAGTGAATTATTGATGCTTTACCTTTTCTCCTCCTGTTTGGTACGATAGGGAGTGGTATCTTGTGGCTCATGTGATCCAAAAGACCAGTCCTCTCTCTCAAGCAATGGGCAGTGTCAATCTTGTGTCTTGCTTACTTCTTCTTGTTGCTCCAACTGGGAGTAAGTTTGTTGGATGCATTATATTTGACGATTACTGGATCTATCACCCCTGATATTATGCAGACGTTTGTGTTGTTTGATCTTTGGTTGTTGTGTATGGTAGTTGTACTTATGGTAGTAGCCGTTCGTTCGTTTGCACTCCCAGGTAAACTACTTATAGGTTGATTGCCAGTTGCACAAGCTAGGATGTCTAGTGAAGACATGAGTAAGTGAAAACGCGCGCATTTTGTATGAAGTTTTCTCCTGTATGAAGGAGTGATATTTTGGGGTATATCTTTCCTCCTTGATTATGTCATCCGCGTAAGTGGCTGGGTTCAGTTTCTCTGTCTCATTCTCCTCGCACTGTGGATGTTCGGTTGGTATCTCCTCCGGTATGAAGATTTGACAAAAACTTGAAATAGATAATAATATTCGTATGGTCAATCTC
>CAZWFZ010000069.1:0-2521 GCA_964633455.1 uncultured Candidatus Peribacteria bacterium
GTAGAGAAGTATAAGGCTTTGGAGAATCCTCAGGATGCATTACAGAAGCATATCCAACGTTTTGAAACACACATACAACAATTACACAAAGAGCTAACCGAACACAAGCAAACACGAGAAAAGATGGAAAAGCCAGAACAGATGTACCAAAGAATAGAAGATGCACTGCTCCAAACAGCAAATAATGAAAATGAAGCAACAGCAAATATGATGATTACGTACGTGAAAAAGGAAGTAGCAACATATAAAGACAGATATGAGTGACTACAATGAGCAATTGAACAACAACAAAGTGCATACGAGCAAGCAATCAAAGACTATGGAGAATTTCTCCAAGAAGAATATAGTGCCTATCTGTTAGCTAAGCAGGAGGAGATAAAATCGATATCCACTAATGAGATTAAGCAAGGACAGTCAATAGAAGCAGTCGGGGAATACGTAGATCATCTACGAAAACAGATCTATCAATCGTCAGCTCTCTATACAGATGCCATAGAAAGGTATAACCAACAATGGTTAAGAAGTACCACACCTACAACGATTCAGCAAGAAGTAGCTACTTTGCAACAAGACACTCTGAAGCAAATATTCTCCAAGCTCACTACTTGGTTCGAGAAAGATAGTAGACAAAAGTATGAGAATCAGGATGCGACACTAAAGAGAGCATTGAAGCAGACAATGGAGGAAAACAACCAACAAGCGGACAAGATATGGAAAGGGGAGGTTGCTAAGCATTGTCAGCAAACTCAACAAGACTATGAGCAAAAAAGAGAACATATTTTGCAAGAAGAGTCTAAAATTCAACCACTGTTGCAGGAGTTTACCACAGCGCTACAGTGAGTTCCTGAAGGTATTCAGGGGGAGTTTATGAGAACGGCAGCTGGTTATTTCCCGCAAGAAAAGGAACTATATCGTATACTACGTGCTGGAAATAGTGCAAAGGATGCATATATGCAAGCCAAGTCAAAAGCGCAGGTGACGTTGGGGTACAGTAAGAATGAGAATGCATTGCCACTGGAAACATATACCGCGTATATGCAAAGCTTGGCAAGAGAAGATGCGTTTACCTATACCGATCGAGGAGCGATCTACGAGCAGATAGAAACAGCAGGGATAGGGGAGGAATCTGCATGGAGGAAATATGTAGTTTTGAAGAATGCAAGGACAGTACACATCACCCAAGAGCAGATTATTTTCCAAACGTATGATGGTAATATATGGTTGACTCCCCATACAGCGCTCATAAATGATCTTTTATCAGGCGAACAGCCTCATGAATATGACTATAAGTCATTAGCACAAACCAAATTATTGTCAGTCAGAGAGAGAAGCGGAGAGAGCAATACAGAAGTCTTTGACCAGCTGATAGGTATAGCTGCAGATAGCGAACACGCCCAAGCGATCCATGCAATGATACGTGATATGACAATACCTACGACGCCAAACTTGACTATTCCTACTCAGGACTACACATTAGATTTAGGTAGAGGTAGACTGTCAGATTTGCGTGGGAGACTTTGGGGAGAAGTGAAAGACTTGAATCTGATGATTCGTACTCAGGATGTAGTACCTCAAAACTTCAGAGAAAATGAGCGTGCAATAAAGAGCGAGAGAGATCTATTAGCTACATCACGAAAAGATGACTATACAGCTACGGTACGTGAACAGGCAGGAGATATATGCTGGATGGCGTGTGATCCAACGGCAAACATTACATTTGATTGATGATTTGTCATGACTCAAGCACATGGGAGTGATTTTTATATTTTTCAAGATGGTGAAGAGAGAAAGGTATACAAAGGAGTTTTGATCAGTAATTGAGTAGTCAGAGTGGAAAAGAATAAGAAGTATTGATTTCTCAACACAAAGGGAGAACAGATAGGAGGGTGGTATGATAGGGCAGAAAACTTCAAAGATGGCTTTGCAAGAGTACGTAATGATAAACGATCTTTCATCAACACGAGTGGAGAACAGATAGGAGAGTGGTATGATGCAGTAGAAGACTACAAAGATGGCTTTGCCATTGTCTGAGTGATTGATAACGAATACAGAAAGCGAAAATATTGATTCATCAACACGAGTGGAGAACAGGTGGGAGGATGGTATGATGAGGTAGAAGAGTTCAAGGATGGCTTTGCAGTTATGAAGAAGGGTGATAAACGATCATTCATCAACATGAGTGGAGAACAGATAGGAGGATGGTATGATAATGTAGTGGTAAAAGACTTCAAAGATGGCTTTACCATTGTCTGAGTGTTTGATAACGAATACGAATATAGAGAGTATTGATTCATCAACACGAGTGGAGAAAGAATAGGAGGATGGTATGATGAGGTACATGGCTTCAAGGATGGCTTTGCCATTGTCTGAGTGTTTGATAAAAAATACAGAAAGCGAGAGTATTGATTCATCAACACGAGTGGAGAAAGAATAGGAGGATGGTATGATGAGGTATATGGCTTCAAAGAAGGCTTTGCACCGGTAAAAAAAGATGGCAAATTTTCCTTCATCAACACAAAAG
>CAZWFZ010000069.1:2621-5358 GCA_964633455.1 uncultured Candidatus Peribacteria bacterium
GAAGGCTTTGCACCGGTAAAAAAAGATGGCAAATTTTCCTTCATCAACACAAAAGGAGAACAGATAGTAGGGTGGTATGATGCAGTAGAAGACTACAAAGATCGCTTTATAATAGTGGAAAAAGATGGTGTTAGATCACGTATAAACCCAAAGAATATGACACCAATAGTGGCATGATAATTAAATGCATATGCATCGTTTATTATTAGATATCTTGTTTCTTAAGTTGAGGAACATAACAAATAAGAATGCCCTCTTGATTATACCCTTTATATTCTCATTTATTTCTCATGGAAGAAGTGCTCAAATGAAACGATTCAAAAGATACTCAGCGTGATACGTCTGACCTAAACAGTTTCCTAGATGCAACTAAATCAGATGAAAAAAAACTAATGCATGAAGTTCAGAATAATATAGATATGAAAGATAGCATAAATAGAAACGTTGATGCATGTAGAAGACAATTAGGAAAGATGAAAGAATATATTGAGTTTGAGAGAATACATAAATTTAAATGAACTTCAGATGAAGTATTGTTAGCCAATGAATCAATAATGAAACGTCTCGAATATAGCGTGCAAACATTTGAGGCAGTGGTAAACCTTATCAAAAAGAATCCATCACTTTTGACTAAGTATTTAGATGATTACCTATGAAAATTTAACAATGTAATTATTAAAACTGAACATGAAATATTTTCATTGTCATTCTTAGAAGAGAAGAATCCCGAGGAACATTATAAGAAATATATAAAACAATTAGAATTTGATCAGATAGATTTGTCACAATTCTTACAAAAGCACTTAATCAGATGATTGCCTACTTTGGATAAGGCGTTGCAATCGAAAGGTATTGATCTCAACCAAATTGATCGAGAGGATCAACCATTCTACTATTCTTGATGGGGATTATGAGTAAGAAAAGCAATTTCTGTAGACATCAATAATAGCATTACTAATAAAGTTATTTTTGAAGACTGAGATGGACTATACACGTACTCATTATCAAATTCAACGACGGGAGATGCATTCACAGTAATCGTTGATGAATCAAATAAGGAACTCATAAAAGAGTATCTATCTAGGCCAAATTCTGAAAAAAAGGATTTCATAGATCTTTATACCAACATTTTCTCAGTTCTTACTAAACCACTGAGCTCATCACTTTAAGTTCTTTTTATGTCTATAGACAGTTTGATTTATGCCAAAAGTGGTCAATTTTTTTGCTTTTTTCTCATCCACGGATATACTTGTTTAAAGTCCATATTTTATTTATGTAGGTAAGCCCATGGAAAAGTTGAACACCCCCGAGCAACAAGACACTGAGACGGAACATTCGTTGTCGCATCTGCAAAAAGAGGTGGTTGCTACGGAGCAAACCAAACAAACTGCACATCACGCATTTGAGATGGCACAACAGTATGAAATGTTGCCTACACCTGAGGTTGCGAAGCTGATCGACAAAGTATTGGCAAAGTGCTTGGATGACCATCGTGGTTTGCAAAAACCATTGCTAGGCAAACAGCTCGAGCAGTGGCAGAAAGAAATCTTTCAGAAAAATCCAGAGCTATGGAGTTTCCTAACTATTGAATTGAAAATTAATAACTTCAGTTGTGATGGCTATGATCATGCAACACCCACTGAGAAAATCAAACTCTTGGCGTTGCACGGAGCGATGCATGACTTGTTGCCCTTCTCGCCAGGCCTCAAAACCAAATCGTGAGCATTTGACGTCGCCAAACTCCGCAGGAGGTATATGCAAAAACTTGAAGAAATTACCGTAGATGTGAGTTCGACCTTTCAGGTTGATCAACGAGCAAACGCTGGGCAGACCCTCAAAACATTACAGGAGACCTATGGTATGACTGCCAAAGAAGCTACTATGTTCAAACAATATTTGGATAAAGTAGCTAAGGAGCATGCACTCACGCAACCTGATCAGTCTAATATCTATGGCTATCTCTTTGCGTTTATCGCGGGTGTTGCTGTGACGCTCTGTGGCGTCATGGTCTATGATCGTATCACCAATCCAAGAGGTATGGCAGAGACCAATATGGGAGAGATTAATCTTGGTGATCCCTCACTGTTGGCAAAACTCGTGACTGCTGAGCAACCTTTCACGGTGAATGGAACAAGGACAGAATCGTTGTATGATAATCCAGACAATCTATTGCAAGATGCTCTCAATGCAATTCAATCAAGAACTGTGACGATGTCACTCGACGGCAAAGTTGGTGTGGAATATGATTTCGATACCAAAAATGGAGCGGTCTTCACGTACAATCCGAAAACAAAGTTTATCAATGTGCAACTCCCTCATCCTACCTTCAAAATCAGAGAACAAAATGCGACTATCTTGGGGAGAAATTCAGAGTGGGTTGAAATTGGTAAATTCAACAATACCGAACAAAATCTCCTCGACGAACTCAACGGAAAAGCTCTCCAAGAAATAGGAACCCAACAAACCCTCATCGATATGTCTATGAAAAAAGCATCAGAGGTGATATACACTATGTACGGTCCTATCCTCCGTCATTTCAAACAAGATGTCATTGGTATCCAAGTGACGGTGACAGGACAAGTCCCCCAAAAGTTCCTGCCTTAGAACAGGTGACTAGAGTGAGTGAGATATAGTTGTTGTCACAAGACAGCACCTTTGGTGATACCTTCTTTGACGAGGAGATAAAAGGCGACTTGTTGTGCTTACTTTCATATTTTCTGTCATTTTTTTTTGCTTT
>CAZWFZ010000070.1:0-5238 GCA_964633455.1 uncultured Candidatus Peribacteria bacterium
AATTACATCTTATCACATTCACTCCCTGCTGATACAACGCCAATATCTTCTCCTCATTCCACGTCGCAGGTCAAATAGTCGCAATGATTTTAGTCTTCTTCATAGTATACATAAAGGGAAACAAAAACTGATATGTGTATATGCAACTCCAAGGTTATTTCTAGTGCTATTTGCCTACTTGAAAATAGGAAGCGGTTTGCTATACATACCATGCTTAGATCACTCACAAGGAACTCATGAGAAAATGAGGGCAATTTGCGGTTCACACGCAACCTGCTCTCTTATGGGTACTTTGTGGATGGTCTAAGCAACCGTGAGCCGTAAGTTGTCCCCATATTCTTGCTTGCAAGAAAGTCGACATACGGTGATGGGATGCTTTATACCATCATTTTTTTTATGGCGAAAACAAACTCACCTGATCTCATGCAGGAGGAAATAAAAAAATTATGAGACGTCTTCCCTCAGTTCGTCAGCGAATGAAAGATAGATATAGGATGACTCCAAGCCTACTTTCAAAATGAAATCGCAGAATGAGAGCGATACACCATGAACCGACATGGCAAATCAAGAGCCAAGCTCATTGCTAGAGAACCGAGTACCGCTACCCTCAGACCTGATCTGTCTCAAAGCAAAGATCGAGAAACAACAGGCAACCTCCTCATCGAGTGAGACAATCTCGAAGTATTGAAACTTCTCCAAAACCACTACTACGAACAAATCAAATGTATCTACATAGATCCACCATACAACAAAGACAAAGACTTCGTCTATAGTGATACTCGGAAAGATGCACTGGGTAACTATCTTCGTATCACTGGTCAGCAGGATGATGAGGGGCAAACCACAACTGCATGAGAAACAATAGGTCGCAAACACAGCAACTGGCTCTCTATGATGTATCCCAGACTCTATCTAGCTCGCAAACTCCTCAGAGATGATGGCGTTATTTTCGTCAGTATCGACGATGATGAAGTACATAACTTGAGAAAACTCATGGATGAGATTTTTGGGGAGGGAAATTTTGTTGCATGTATAACTGTTGTAGGGAATCCTCGTGGACGTGATTACGGTGGCGTTGCTAAAATGCATGACTATATTTTAGTTTATCTAAAATCAGAAGAGTCTATTATAAATGATTTAAATGATCCCAATAAAGAATTCCCCTTTAAGGATGAAAAAGGAGATTTTGAAATTAGAGAATTAAGAAATCGTAACATTGCTTTTAATTCAAATAATCGTCCAAACTTGTATTATCCATTTTATATAAACCCAAACAAAAGGGATAAAGATGGATTTTTTGAAATTGCTTTAGAAAATCATAAGGGATGGGTTGAATTATATCCGAAAGAGTCTCAAGGATATAACACAGTTTGGCGTTGGGGTAAAGCAAAGTCGTTAGAAAATTTAAATATTGAAATAGTATGAAAAGAAATGGAGGACGGCGGGTTTCAAATTATAGAAAAGTACAGAAAAACAACGAGAATGGCTCGTTCCGTTTGGTCTGATAAAGAAGATAATACAGAAAAAGGCACGCTTTTAATTAAATCTTTATTTAAAAACAAGGTTTTTGACTTTCCAAAACCAATGGAAATGATCAGGAAAATAATTGAAATGTGATCAAATCAAGATTCTAATGATATAATCCTCGACTTTTTTGCCTGATCATGAACCACAGGTCATGCAGTGATGGATCTCAATGCTGAGGATGGTGGCAATCGTCAATATATTCTCGTACAACTTCCAGAACTGATCGACGAAAAACAAGAAGCCTACAAGGCATGATATCGCAAAATATCGGAGATCACTCGTGACAGACTACTGAAAGCAGGAGAAAAGATAGCCAAGTGAGATGTGTGATTTAGATTTCTCTCGCTTGCAACGAGCAACTTCCAAGGGCTAGATCCTATCAGTATCAAGGAGTGAGAAACGACAGAACAGCAACTATTTGACAGAGTTGCTCTTGAATATGATGCATTTGGTATCAAGAAAGACAGATCAGATGAGGATATTATATACGAACTCCTGATTCGCTACGGGTATTCACTGCATAGCAAGGTAGAACACAATACACCTTTCTCCTGATGGTATACGATCACTGATGATACAAATACAGAGAGACATTTTTTCTTGTCACTTGAAGACACACTCTCCAAGGATGTTGTGGCAGATTTTGTGAAAACCTATCATACCAATAATGCTATAATATTTGTCTGCAAAGATGATGCAATCAGTGCTGGTGATAGAATCACGCTTGCACAATACTTTCCTTGATTTACCACCATTTAGTTTTCGATGAAATTTCAATTTGATCCAGATCAGGGGTTTCAAAAGATCGCTATACAAAGTATTGTGGGTATTTTCGAGTGAATACAAACACAAGATGGACAAACCATACAAATACAGAGTGGAGATCAAACATTTCTCCCCTCCTTTATTGATGTTATTCCAAACAGTCTCGCAATAGAACATAATCAAGATCTGCTACTTGCAAATATACATCGCATACAGACAGAAAATAATCTCTCACTCACCGATGATACAAAAAATTTCAGTATAGAAATGGAAACAGGGACAGGGAAAACCTACTGCTATCTCAGAACCATTTTTGAATTATACCAGACGCATCGTTTGAAAAAGTTTATAATTGTCGTACCTAGCATTGCTATCAGGACGTGAGTAGTCAAAACGCTAGAACAAACCAAATCGCATTTTGCACAGCTCTACCCAGGAGTCACTTATGACTACTATGATTATAATAGTAGCAAGATAGACAAGATGAAAGACTTCTATACGAGCAATAACATTCAGATCATGGTGATGACATCACATTCCTTCTCTTGAGAAGATAGAGTGATCCATAGAACTGGCAGAGAAGATGTGGGAGAATTATCTCTCATTCGCTATATGTCAGCATGCCGTCCTGTGATGATTCTCGATGAACCACAGAGCATCTTGTGAGCGAAAACTAAGGAGATGATCAAGTTATTTACCCCTCTGTTCACTCTCTACTACTCTGCTACACACAAAGAGAAATTTTCTTGTATGTATCAACTCTCACCCTCAGAAGCATACAACAACGGATTGGTCAAAAAGATTCAAGTCGTGTCACTAACCTCTGACGTCAATCAATCTATGCTTGATATGAATTGTCTAGCAATAGAAAATGATCCCAACGGTAAGCTCTATGCAAAACTGGAGGTAATCAAAAAATTAGCCAATGGTAGTGTTAAAAAAACGCAGATCAAATGTAAAAAATGAGACTTACTTGAAGCGAAAACAAATAATCCCATGTATATTTGATATAGAGTGTGAGATATGAGAAGATGAACATCAGTCACTATAGAAAAATGATGAGCAGAGATCACACTGACCGTAGGTGAGCAAAACACATGAGATATGCACGATATGATCAAAGCCCAAATCAAGCAGACCGTGGACATACATTTTGCCAAGAAAGATGAAATTATGGCCAAAGGGATAAAACCCTTGACCTTGGTGTTTATCGATAAAGTCCCGAATTTTATTGGCCAAGATGAATATATTCAAAGCTATTTTTGCGAGTGTCTCCAAACACATATTCCTGTTGCTTGGGATGAAAAAACAAAACCATACGCTTACTATTTTGCCAACAAGAAAAATAAAAGAGAAGGGACAATTGAATATATAGACGAACTGGGAAACAGTAAAGAATCTAGGGAGATAGAAAAACAGATGTATGAGCTGATCATGAGAGAAAAGGAAACGCTACTCTCATTTGATAATCCTGTTGAGTTTATATTCTCACACAGCGCATTGAAAGAGTGACGAGATAATCCCAATGTGTTCACGCTTTGTACGCTTAGAAACTCAGTCAGTGAAACAGAAAAGAGACAATCTGTATGACGTGGGTTACGTTTGCCCGTCAACCAAGCATGAATGAGGATTTATGATAAGACACTCAATAGACTGTCTGTCATCGTCAATCAATCCTACGAGGATTTTTGTACACAATATCAAAATAATCTCATTCAAGAATGATATAGCACGTATGAGGCACAAAGAAATAGTGGACACATAGAAAATGGTTTACCTGAGACAGTTACAATCAATTCAAAACGAGAAAATAGTTGATTATTTCTGTGATTTTGGAACATTATCAACCAAAAAACGTACTACAGTATTGAATTAGATGAGGAACAATTGATTGCAGACTGTGTACAACGCATCAATGATGAAATCAAGAATTATGATATTACATGAAGTAATACTATTCAAGTAGTTATGGCGTGAGTGGAAATGGATGCAACTCATCTAGGCTGAGTGGAAGAAGATAGTCGTACTCTACAGGGAGAAAAGGCAGTCTTCACCTTGAGTAGTTTGACAAAAATCGTGCAGAATGAACTCAAGGGCTATAAAGTGTCGTGCTCGAGAAAAACTCTTGCAGAGATCATGAAACAAATGAATAATATCACCCTTTTTTCAAAGAATCCTTTACAATTTGCTATGTTCATTGCAAAAGAAATACACCATGCAATTACTAAACAATACCAGTACAAATGTACTTATCATCTCTCTGACGAGACCTACGATATCACCTCAGTTACGGAACCTATTAAAATATTCAAAGCACATGCAAGTTATCCCAAAGAACTATTTTGTTGAGAAAAATCACTCTTTGAAAGAATAATGGTAGATAGCTGAATTGAAGAACAGTTTGGAAAATGATTTCAAGACGACGCAACTGTAGAATTTTTCTTCAAGCTCAACGATGAGCATTTCAAAATCAAAACTCCTGTTGGGCAATTTACTCCAGATCGATGAGTGGTACTCAAAAAGAACATTGAACTAGCAAAACAACATCAGGAGTATGAAGTATACTTTATGGTTGAAAATAAATGAAACGTTGATGAGCAACAGCTCAAGACAGTAGAAAATATCAAAATTACTTGTGCAAAAAAACACTTCCAGACTCTAAAGTCAGCAATGAAATCATGATTTTTGGAATGCGATAGTTTCGACACATACCAAAATTTCAAAGAGAAAGTCAGAAATCTAGAAATATAATTTACCCAAAAATCTCTTGCAAAAATTCCTTCTCTCGTCCCTGCAGTTTGCATTGGAGGAACTCTCTACTGAGGCCAATAGCTTTGAGTTCGTCGGAGAGGAGCATCTGCGCGAAGCGCTCTTTGGAAACTCGTTTGAGCTGGATGTCCTCACCCCCTGGGTCAAGCTCAGGAGGTCAAACCTGCACGAACTCGC
>CAZWFZ010000071.1:0-5172 GCA_964633455.1 uncultured Candidatus Peribacteria bacterium
CTATCAAGTGGTGATGAAGGATATAAGAATGAAGAGCTAGAAAAGAGATTTAAGAATTGAGACTTTAGATTCTAGACCTGTCTGCCGACAGGCAGGCTCCAGACTCCAGAAACACGAACAATCGTCATCCTGAAAGAGCGAAGCGAGTGAAGGATCCAGGAAAACATGAATTATGAAACAAAAGGCCTTATTTGAAATGAAGCGTTTCCTGGATTCTTCGCTACGCCTGTCTGCCGGCCAGGCAGGCTCAGAATGACGAGGCTACAAATATCCTTTTTCTTTCAATGTTTGTCGAATTAGAGAAACAACCACTTTCCTTGGTGTTGGTTTACCAATCCAAGATCGCGATGTTGTGATAAATCAGAGATTTTTGAAATGGGTGAGATAGGAATTCCATCGATCTCCTGACGTGCTGTCAGTGAGTTTATAAAAGAGTCTTCACAAAACTGCCAAGAGTTGTTCTCCCAAAACGACACCATTGGGTGCAAAAAGAGTATTGCTCCCTTTCATGATTCCATATTTCTGAAGCAGTTTCACTGCGCTCAAGAGCTCAGCATCATTGGGGAGGTCAGTATACGGTTGATACGTAGGTTGGACTACAGGTAGTCCGTTGGTGAGAGATCGTTTGGTGATCATTCTTTTGAGGAGAAGCGCAAACTCATATCTCAAGAGGGTATTTTCTGGAAAACATTTTCCATTGCTTCATTGGAGGATCGTGGCTTTTTTGAGGGCAATAAAGGCATCCTGGGTATATTGGTCGTAGGGGAGGTCGATAAATGCTGCTTGCGGTGCTCGCGCTCTCAGACATGCAAGCGGGTCGACTGTCCGGCGAGCTATATCAGTTTTGTTGGTAGACCAATAGGGATGAAATGGAGCATCTGGTTTGTCTACTTGGAGATGGAGATGATATTGCGATGCATTACCTGTTTTGCCACAGGTACCCAGAACGGTTCATTGATTCACCATCATCCCTACAGTAACTGCTATAGTATCTAGATGTTCGTATCCCACATAATAGCCGTTGGGTGCTTTGACTACTACGCAATTACCTTCATTGAGCGTGACGTTATCTCGTTGTTTGATACGGGTCACGGTGCCAGCAGTGAAACTAGTGATAGGAGTCCCTTGAGGAGCAAGAATATCAAATCCAGTATGTGTCCCTTGGGTCACATTCCAAAAGAAGTAGTCACACATTCGCGCAGAGGGACAAAGCAGTTTAGAAGCTATCAAATAGTCTTTTTTCTGGACGGTGCTAGTACCTACTCCTATGGTTCAGGTGATCGGATGGGTATCAAGGTAGGCTCACAGTTCTCTTGCGTCAACTGATGCATAGGAGGTCGTCCGCTTTCCCTCTCGTACAAGAAAAAAGTCCCATGCATTCGATCGATGTGTCGTAGTCGGATCGTATGGAGCTTGCATAATTTGCACATAGTTTTGAAAGGTGAAACGTGGGAGTTGCATCTATTGATGATGGAAAGAGTAAACCCAGTATCGTACCTTGTTTTATGTTTTTTTAGTGATGTTTGGATGTGTGTCTTCGAGCGCCCCACTGATAGGTAATTCCAAGTATGATAATGAAACTAACGATTCACAAAAATGAAAGTGTAACAAACCCAAAATATTCTAAACTAATAGTGGAGCATGATACCGGTGAAGTGCAAATACCGAGTGCATCACTTGATGCAAATTTTTCTAACCGATATTTATAGGTTGAGAAAAACAGACCTATAAGTGCGAACGGCCATAAATAGTGCATGATATGTGTTTCTTTTTTCCACAATGCGATTGAGCTAATGATAAAGATCGGATACGTGCATGCTCTAATATACCGACACAAATCACATGCAGCAATGCCACGTGATGTATCGAACAAGATGCCCGCCAAAAGATTATTCACCGGATCACCAAAATATCCCACATACAAAGACCCTACCGTACTCAAGGCAGTAATCAACCAAATCAGGCGAAGGTGTTGCATCGTTGTGCATAAAAAAACAAAACTTGTGCTACTATATCCATATAGAGACAAAATGTAAGCTTTTTTGTTTCGTTATAGTGTAGGTATGCCTGCTAAATTACATTATAGTATTTAGGACTTGTATTTTATTGACAACTTTGGTATAGTTCATGTATTGTTGGCCATTAAAATTGAAACCTATGTACAATAAACCTTTGAGACAACAGAAAGTAAGCACTATGCTAGAGCAGGTGCATTATTATATTGATGTAGATGATGTCATTGTATGCCCACATGGGTATTTTGTGAGACGGAGGGCATTTCTCTATGAAACTCAGATGAATGAGCTTTGGTTGGGGATTATCAAACACGATAATACGTACGTCGTTTCATTTGATGCACCTGTTTTCAACGACGTCTATGAGCGACCTTGGCAAATCTGGTGGTATTCTTTTTTGTCCTGGATTAAAATAGTGACACCTATTCAGCTTCATGATGGAATAGAGGAATATAATCAATTTGCCTTTATCACGAGGTTTGACCTTTTCTCACTCATGGAGTATGAGTATGAATGCGATACACCAGAGGAGTATGCTACATCATTGAAGTATGCGAAACAACGTATGCAAGAACTGTATATGCAAACTCCTATTGAACGCTTTATGAAGACCACGATGGACTATCTCGACGAAGTTGTCACAGAAGACATTTCTCATGATACACGTCAAATACTCATAGCTGTGATTCAAGAAGGTATACAAAAATTTCTGGACCAAAAGAACTCAGCACTTATGTTTGAACAGTATTTGTCTATGCTAGAGTTGCAAGAAAAAGCATTCAGGCAATATACGAAGGAAGTCGAAAAGATTACTGTGCCACAAATGAACACATGGGAACTAGAGAAACGTGGTGAACTTATAGATGACTTAGATGGTATCTTGTCATATATATTTGAGCCGGTCAAACTAGTGAATTGGGTCAAAAGAATGCGTCAGAAATTGCATGAGTCACTGGAGGTTGTTCCTGTCAAAAGTTTGCCGGCTACAACAGCGTCACCAAACTCATCCGATCAAGTGAAACCACAATTGGATGAATTGGAAAAGAGACGTCTAGATTACGTCAAGAAGGAGCAATACGAAAAGGCAGCAGAAGTTCGTGATGAGATTGCTCGTCTCAAAAATGGTAAATAACGAAAGACACGTTGCGTAGCAGGGAACTCCCTGCTACGTTTTTTTATTTTCCGCTGTCATCAAGAGTCTCTTGATATGTAACCAAAAAAAGTCGGTGGAGAGAGTCCCTGATTTGATATCACTATCCATCACCAAGAGTTCATGAAAGAGATGAGCAAGCAGAGAGCGTTGTGCTTTGATTTGGGGGAGGTGTTTGAGTTGTTTGGAAACCGCAAAAGGATGCATTTTGAGCGTGGAAGCAAGCTCTTTGGGATTGGTCATGCCTTGGTCATGGAGGTCTGCCATTTGCAACATAAGTTTAATGCCTCGATAGAGCATCCCGAGAAATTGAAACGGAACCTGTTGATCTGCTTGCAGTCATTCGACAACAGATATAGCTTGCTTGCGATCGGTGAGTAAGGTGTCGAGGAGAGCAAAACTATTCGTTTCTGCTTGTGGATAACAGACATATTTGATGAGTTCGGGTGTAATTGTAGTCAATCAGCGTCGTTCAACCAAACTACGGAGTTTTGCAATTTCATTTGCGAGTAAAGAGGTATCAGTACCAACTATATCTATGATGAGATCAATATTTTCTTCACTCAATTTCATCTCTCCTGCGAGCTTGCGTATATGTGTTTTGAGTTCGACTCCTCATAATTGTTTGAATTCTTTGAGTACTGCGTGCTTTGCAAAAAACTTATATCATTTGGTTCTTTTGTCTGGTTTGTAGCTTACGATAACAAGAATCGTATCGGGTGAAATCTGATTTCGATATTGTTCAAGGAGTCCTGCTATTTGTTCGGGACTATTGGGTTTGGGTTTAGGTTTGATCTTGTTCTTTGCAATAACTTCTTCGGCTTGTTCACCTTCTTTGAGGATGCCATAGATGATAACCATCGTCTTGGTTGCAAACATACCGCCTCACAGTAGTGCTTGCTGAATACGATCACGATCAAGTTCATCTGCATGAAACACAAAAAGATTCTGAGCCCCATATTTTTCACAGAAGCCCTTCTTCCGTCTCAGGAGTTCTTGCTGGAGCATATAACGCTCTTCACCCGTAAATAAACTAAGGTTATCTTGCATACCATGAGGTCAATAAATCGACGTATGTATACCCAAAAATGTACAAATAAAAACACAAAAGAAGAAAAATATCATCTATTGACATTTATAGTAATATAGTTATAAAATATTTGTCTTCTTCCTTGTTCATCAAGGAGATTGATGATAATTAACACACTATTACTAACTACCAATGGACCAACCTGAGGTATACAAAAAATCGATTATGGCACAACTACGCGCAGGTGGGCATCAAGATGATGCTTCTGCAAACAACAAAACCAGAAGAAACAAGTCTCATGGCATGTTCCCGGGTTCCTCAATGACAGGTGCAGGCAAACCAGAACAAATTTCCGCGCTCAAACTTTGGGGAGTGACCCAAGAGGTGTTGCGTTCACTGGGCTTCTTTTTTGTCCAAGATGAACTGATGCACTTGGGCTTCAATGAGGAGAAAATCCCTGTTGAACTGCGACAGCATCTGCCTCCGCTTAAGCCTTCATTGAGTCTTATGCGTGGTCCGGATGATGTTCCTGTGGCACAACAGCAAGCAGAACTTTTGAACAAGCGCTTACATGCCCTGAAACCAGGGACCTTACTCTCTCTCGATGGACAGTTCAGATTCCATATGGATGACGAAAATTTCCCATCAAGCTTTCAAGAGCTCTTAGCTCTGAGAGATGCACGGTTTCGTGGAGCGGGTAGCAAAGAAGAAAATTTCTAAAAAAAAATAAATGTATGAATAAAGACGATTTTAAAAGGAAAGTTCCTCCATATCAGCTCATTGAGTCATTGCAAAAACAAAATCAATTGCAAGATCTCAATGTGGTGATGCCTGTAGGAGACACGGGAACCTTTATCCATGGAGTAGTTGAACACTACAGAATTGACGACGATTCACTCGTTGTCAAATTCGACACCTTCGAGACTCCGGGGACAATTATGGGCACCCACCAGGGAAGCATAACAGCCAAAAGGTGT
>CAZWFZ010000072.1:0-5167 GCA_964633455.1 uncultured Candidatus Peribacteria bacterium
ATATTTTTTCTTTTGTGTTCGGGATCGGTCGTCGCAGAAAGTTTGGGCGTTTCTTGTCACTCAAGTGTCACGGTGCTGTTGAGAAAAAAATCTCCTGCATCGATGAGTTTCACATCGAGGCCAAGTTTCAAGAGCGAGATGACGGTAGCAGCACTTTCGCCTGCTCTCATAAATCCATTATCGATGTGGAGCAACAACAGATTTTCTGCTCCTACTACCTGCGTGAGTAACGCCGCCATCACGGTAGAATCCACGCCACCACTTGCGAGCACCAAAAACTTTTTTTCTCATGCTAACACTTGTTTGACCAAGGGATCTTGGAGCATCTCTGCTTTGATTTCATCGAGGAGTGATTGCCTTTCATATCCTCCTTCACACCCTGCGATAGTATATAAGAAATTTTCTAACACTAAACGTCCTTTGGGACTGAGGTCTACCTCTGGATGAAATTGTACGCCATATTTTTTATTTGTACTATCTTCTATACCTGCACATACATTTTGAGATGAGAGAGCACTGATAGCAAATCATGGTGCTGGTTGGGTGACAGTGTCTCCATGAGTTAGCAAGAAAGTTTCTTCGTCTTGTAAACCAGCTCGCAGAGGTGAATCTCAGAGTAGTCTGACGCTGTCTTGTCCATCTTCTCTCAAGCCAGTTGTTGCTACTTTGCCACCTGACATCACATTCATCAATTGCATACCGTAGCAGATGCCGAGCAGTGGAATTTTGGAATCTCGCAAGCGAGGATCGACGGTGAGAAAATCTTTTTCATTCACACTGCTAGGAGATCCAGAAATAATAATCGCTTTATACTGTTGCAACTCTTCCAAAGGGGTGTGTGGCGAAAGCACAACAGATTTGATTCACACCTCTTTGACGCGATCATCAATGAGTTTCGCAAACTGACAACCCGCATCGAGGATAGCAACTTCAGGAATAATTTCGGGTACGTCTTGCATGGGTGGAGTAGCTACTACAATAAATAGTAGGTGTACTTTATGTATTATGTCTAGGTATGCAAGAGTACACCTTTCTTTGCTGTCGTCGGAGGCCGTCGACGTGGTTATGGTTGCAAAGTACTGCTTGAAATTGCCCTGTATATGGCTATATACCAATCAATAATATATTTTTTATTGGAGTGTAGCGCATGACAGAAGGGAGTGAAAATAATGAGTATTATGATCGTTTAGAAAAAATTACCAAAATCAAAGAACTTGGTATCCAACCCTTTGGATCATCTTTTGTCAGGACGCATCATATCAGTGAACTTGCGTTAGCTGATACCTCCGTGGGTATGGATCAGATTGTTGGTGGTCTGCAAAAAAATATCGCTGTAGCAGGCAGAATGATGTTGCATAGAGATCATGGCAAACTTATTTTTGCAAAACTTTTGGATCAATCAGGAGAGATTCAGTTATTATTCCACAAAGACTATACCAGTTTATTGACGTCGCAAGATTGACCTGTCGCTGAGACCGATGGCTATCAGTTTCTCAAGAAGCTCGTGGAGGTCGGCGATTTTATTGGGGTGAGAGGAGATTTATTCTATACCAAGAAACAGGAGCTTACGCTGTTTGTTTCTGAGTTTGTCTTCCTCAGTAAGGCATTGAGAAAAATGGGTGAGAAATGGCATGGCGTGACCAATCAAGAGACGCTCTATCGTCACAGATATATCGATACTACGATCCAAAGAGAAACACATGCGAGATTTTTGTTGAGATCAAAATTTCTGAGAGCAATCAGAGAATTTTATTATGCAAATGAGTTCATTGAGGTAGAGACACCGATCTTGGGACATTACGCATCATGAGCTGCTGCTAAGCCATTTGTGACCAAACATCATGAGTTGGATATGGAAATGTATTTACGTATTTCACCCGAGACAGCACTCAAAAAAATGACCGTAGGTATGTTCGAAAAAGTATTTGAGGTCGCCAAAGATTTCCGTAATGAATGATCTGATCCTTCGCATCATCAAGAATTCACGATGATCGAGCATTACGCTGCGTATCGAAACTACAAAGATAATATGGCATTCACCGAAGCGATGTTTGCCCATATCTTTTCTGCAATTCCTGAACTCAATCCCGTAGTCAATGTAGTGAGCAAAAGTGGTGAGACGAGATCTGTAGACTTTAGCAAACCACGAGCTAAGATAGATTATATCGAACAAATCAAAATTGATGCAGATATAGATGTGACACAATATGGCCCACAAGATGAAGAGAAACTCCGTGCAGTGATTATCGAAAAGTGACTCCGTTGGAAATGACTCGAAGAGCAGTCGACGGCTACGATGATAGATTATTTGTACAAAAAAGTAACGAGACCAAATATCGTCGGCCCCGCATTTGTGTATAACTATCCCAAAGCTATGCAACCCTTGGCACGTCCGAGTGATGCTAATCCCAATATTGTCGAACAATGGCAACTGGTAGTGAATGGCTGGGAAGTGATCAAAGCATATTCTGAGTTGGTAGATCCTGTTTTGCAAAAGCAAAATTTTGTTGATCAACAACAAGCACTAGAAAAGGGTGACGAAGAAGCAACTTCTAGTGATGATGATTTCCTCCTCGCTATGGAATACGGTATGCCCCCACAATCTGGACGAGGTATGGGTATTGATCGTATCTTAGCAATTTTGACGGAGTGCACCAATATTAGAGATGTGATCTATTCTCCGATCATGGCTCCCCAACAAGAATAATTTTCTCATACGTATTTTGTGTTTACTGCAATTGATCAACTCCTACATCCCATAGTGCTTTGCAAAGTGCTTGTGTAGTGGATTTGTGGACGATGAGCATGGTTCAAAAATTCTGTGTGTCGAGCGACATAGTTTTTTGGATGGGCAGAATATCCATGATTTTTCCTGCTTTGATTTCTATGAGATCAAATCATAGTCTGCCACTGATGCCTGCGACAGGCACTCGATCTCGCGGATAGGTAATGCCTCATTTGAGCAATGCAGCATCTACTTCACCTTTTCGCAATCTCGCCATATTGGTGCCGATACTGCCGTTGTAGATGCCGATACTATCATAGTATCACTCACCAGTACTTTCCGTGAGTTGTTGCGCCCGTTTGGGGAAATTTCTGATATCATCGAGCATGAGGAGTCTTTTGTGTGTTTTGGGTTTGTAGGCAAGATCGATTGCTTTCTCAGGGAAACGCAAATTTATTCTGTGGACGCTACCTCCATCAGGACGATAGTAGTAGAGTTCTTGGGTCATGATATCTCCTACATACGCTGCAATAATTTCTTGCTTCGTCGCATCGACCACACCGAGTAATGTGCCAATACCATCTGATTGCGTCCTCACGAGCGCTTTGGTGCCATCGACGGGATCGATGGTGTAGACCAGTGATTCTCACTCTTGTGGATCTCTCTTGAGTCCGTTTTCTTCAGCGACGATACCTGCGTTGGGTGTCGTTTCTTCAATCAGTTTCACATAAATTTGCTGTGCTGCATAGTCTGCAGAGGTGACGAGATCATCAGTTCTATGTTCGCTGGCTTTCTCCTTGGTCACAAACGTACCAATTTGATTGGCTACTTCTCCCATAGCTCTCCTCACCATTTCCTTGTTGATAATCCCCAATGCTGATCACGTCATGCCGTGGAAGAGGGGTGTAGTGTTGGTGTTCATGGTGTATGATGGTGAGGAGTAAAGAGTAATTGCATAATGCTTGCTCAAAACTGCATTGCAAGAGGAAATGTAAGAAATACAATAAGAGTGTAAAAAAGGCTTATGTGAGACTAACTTACAGCGTATGCGTACTACAATAAGGGCTATAAAAAACTCATTATCCCTGAGATTAAATAGTTGCATATTCTTCGTAAATCGATATAATTTCTATATGAATACATCTCTTGAATGACTTACTCCTACCGCATTTTGGGATGTGGATTTTGCCTCACTTGACCTCGAGCGTGATGCTCATTTTGTGATTCACAAAGTATTCAATTATGGTACCTTGAATGATATAATTTTTGTGCTGAAACATTATGGCTATGATAAAGCGAAGAGTGAATTGCTACGCGCCAACTATCTCACCAATCAAACACTCTCCTTAGCTTCTACCATTTTTACTGTTCCACCCACTGACTTCGCATGTTACACGAGGAAACAGTCCACCAAAGAACTCTGGCCTTACTAAAAGAACTTATGGAAGTACCAGAGTTGAGTTCCTTTGCGCTTGCATGAGGTACCAACCTTGCCCTCCGTTTTTGATTTCGTACATCAATTGATTTAGATCTTTTTACATCTGCATCATTTGATGCTCAGCAATTAGCTACACAATTGAGTAAGCAATTTGCTGATCTCATGATCGTCACGGTGAGTGAGAATACCTTGCTGTGTACTATAGCGTGAGTCAAAGTAGAATGTATGACACATGCATATCCAGAAGTTGCCCCTCAAGAGATCATAGAGGAGATACGTTTATACAGTGTTCCAGATATTTGCGCGATGAAATGTGCAGCAGTAATGTGAAGATCTGCTAAAAAAGACTTTCGAGATATTGCTCATTTGCTTTCATATTACTCCCTTGCACAGCTGCTTGATTTTGCGAAGACTAAATACACACAAGTGGATGCATCTGCTATCTTGCGTAGTTTGACCTACTTTGACCTTGTCGACCAAGATCAAACGGTGATTATTTCTCTTGATGATATGACATGGGATCGCGTCAAGGTAATTATTATGGAAGCTTCCAAATCCTTTTTCACTACCTAGTCGTTTTTGATGAAACAAATCCCTCCCACCGCCACCTGTGTCTACGACGGAGCAATTTTCAAAGTATATCAGCGACCGCAACTCATGTTCGATGGGACGACCAAAACATTTGAATGTGTCGAGAGGCAAGACACCGCATTTGTCCTGCCTGTCCAAGACGGTAAAGTTTTGTTAGCCTACCAAAGACAACCACAAAAACCTGATCGATATCGAGATTTTGTCGGTGGCAGAGTGCATCGAGGAAGTGATCCACTCGAGGGAGCACAGAGAGAGTTGCGTGAAGAAGCAGGCATGCAGTCCAGCGATCTCACGTTGCGAAGATACTACGATCTCGGTGGTGGCTCGGTCAAATGGAACTGGTATTTCTATATCACCCGCGAGTTCGTGCAGGTTTGACCTCCTGAGCTTGACCCAGGGGGTGAGGACATCCA
>CAZWFZ010000073.1:0-5145 GCA_964633455.1 uncultured Candidatus Peribacteria bacterium
TTGAACGAGGAGTTGGTTGGGAGATAGAATTTTTACGTATGCAGCAACGGTGCATCACGCATTGTTACTTTGGGTATATGAAACTCACCACCTACGTGGGTGAGGAGCGGAGCAGAGAAGGAAATTACTTCTGGGGCATGGAGATCTCCTCCTACAGAAATAAGCTTGGGAGTTGAGAAATGCGTGACATGACGTGCAAAGAGATAGCAGCCTACTGTCGTGAGCTCAGGTGCTAGGAAATCTGTCGTGTTCCATACAATACAATCTCATTTGATCGTCGTGAGCTGTGGCGCTACGAATGAGATTGCTTTGCCTGCATCGAGGTCGCCTTCTATATGTATGAGGAGAGGAGTAGCAATATGGTTTGCTTCACCGGTCTTGAGCGAGCCTTCAATCGTCGTGAGCACAGGCGCACTAAATGTTCCTTCTCCTGTGAGCGTCACTCCTCAACTAATTATTTTGAGATGGTCGTAGTGGGTCGTAGCTAACGTAGATCAGACATAGATAGTCGTGAGATCATTTACTTCGGACTCATCAAAGGCTATTGTTGTAGGGTCGACGTCATGATGTCCACCAAGCAATATTCTGATGGCTTCTTTGTTGGCAAGGAGGATGTTTTTGAAGACTTCTCTTTTTTCCTCATTTCTTTCTCTGTTGTAGCTTCCATCTCAGGCGTTGATATGGAGTGCTATTTTGAGTAAGTCTTCGGTAGGGAGTGAGGTGAAGTCAGTGAGATCTTTGTATTGCTCATAGAGCTTGGCAAAGGTGGTATGTTTGAGATAGGTAGCACCACCAGGATGCGTCGAGAGAAAGTAGTCCACTTCTGCATAATATGCGGGGTCAATTTCTTGACTAGGCAACATACCACGCGGTGGTTCTGCAATAGTATTGATGCCATCATATCTGATGCCAAGTTGCGTAATTCATTCGTTGTCGACAAACCTTCGGCAATCTCCTTGTTCCAAAAATCTTTTGGCGATAGATTTGCCTGGTGTGCCAGAACACCAGTTAGCTAGTCCATACTTTCGACTATCTCTACACATGAGATAGAAATCATTGATGAGATCAGCATCGTCTCCTTGCGGAAATTTGAGCCACAACCCAAGAGGTCTTTTTTCTGCCATATAGGTAGTGAGTATTTGTTGTCTGTGTTCTGGGGTGACGAGATCATTACATTGATGTGCTTCATGATTGATGATGAGTGGATGTTGGGGAGCGTTTGCGGTGATTGCATCATAGACAATTTGTGCGGTGCCTGCGTCGACTACCTCAAAATCTTTCCGTGAGGTGGGTGATCTTTTGCTGAGCGCATAGACTCCTGTGGCGGTCGTGATCACATTATAGTGCAATACGGACATGAGGATATAGTAGATGAACGCTGTATGATGTGTAAACTCATGCGTGAGATAATTGAGCGTTTGTTTGAGTGAGGCGAGTTGTGATTGATGATACTGATGGAGGAGAAAGTCTTTCTCCTCAGGGTTTCGTATCGCTTCTAGATAGGTGTCAGCCTGCACTACGAGTCCTTGCTGTTGTGCTGAATGAGCGAGCCTCTTGAGCGTTTCGTCTGAGAGTGTTTTGAGCAAAAATGGATATGGTCAGGGTACATGCAGGTTTATAGATTTTATTTGTGTGAGGAGGTCGGTATATCTCGTGGTGATGTCTTCCAAAAGTTGAGCTCTTGTCGTGAGCTTGAGACGTTGTGATTGTTTTTCACACGTGGCAGAGTTTTCCAAAATTCTGGCAAGCAGAAAATCATCTGCATGCAGTTTGCGTTCTCCAAGATAGGCAGGATCTATATGAAAGAGTGCACTTTCGTCGGGGGAGGCGGTCATAGGTAGTGTATAGTATTATGAGAGAGTATACGCTTATGTATGCTATTATGCAACTGCTTTCCGCAAAAAAATGTGCTATGTTTTCTCGATAAGTTCGCACCATCTCGCTTCTGCTTTAGCGAGCTTTTGACTGACGTTGCCGAGTTCCAAACTGAGTTCTTTGATCTCGGTGTGGGAGAGTTGTGCTGTATGGAAACGAATATTGATGGCGTCTTGCTGAGCCTGGAGTTGGATGATTTCTGTTTCAAGTGCTTCACACTCACGTTTTTCGTTGTAACTCAGTGATTTCTTTTTGGGGAAGGTGGGAGAAATTTCTTGTACACCCTTACTCGAGGGAGGTATTTTCTTGGTCGAGGTATTTTTTTGACTGTCTTTCCATTGGGTGTAGGTGCCTCGGAAATCTTTGATAACTCCTGCACCTTCGAAGACGAGCAGATGATCCACCAGTCTATCCATAAAAAATCTATCATGCGAGATGATGACCAGACACCCCGTATAGCTCAGCAAAAATTCTTCGAGCACATGCAAGGTCATCAGGTCAAGATCGTTGGTTGGCTCATCAAGAATCAGGAAGTTGGGACTTTTGATGAGTACCATGAGGAGATGGAGACGTCTTTTTTCGCCACCACTCAGGGCATGCGCTCTCGTGTGTTGTTGCGTAGGCGTAAACAAAAAACGCTCCAGCAGTTTGGCTGCAGAGATAGTCGTTTTGCCAATCGTGATGTGTTCGGCTTGATCTCTGACAATATCCAAGACGGTTTTGTCGCTGTTGAAGAGAATATCTTCTTGTTGATAGTGACCTACGACGAGGGTGTCTCCTTTTTTAATCTGTCCACTATCGGGAGTCTCGGTTCATAAAAGTAGTTTGATAAAGGTCGATTTGCCCACCCCATTTTTGCCGATGATACCGACACGTTCTCCCGCTTTGAAATCGTACGAGAATGTATCGAAAATAATTTTGTCACCAAATTTTTTGCTCAGCGAGTGAATCTGAAAAATTTTATTACCGAGTTTCGTGGTCGATGCTTGGAGGTCGAGTTTTTGCGTCGCATTAGCGATGAACTGCTTGGTCGTTTGGTGTTCTTGTGCTAGGGTATAATAACGCGCAGTTCTTTCGACCGACTTCGTACCTCTCGCTCTCGGTGCTTTGCGCACCCGTTCGAGTTCTCTTTTGACCGTTTGCTTCATAATGTGTTCTTGCTTGGTGGCTAGCTCGAGACGAATTGCCTTTTGATCCAAGTAGGCATCGTATCCACCTGTATACATAAACAATTTGCCTTGTTCGAGTTCGTAGATGTGCGTACAGATACGCTCAATGAAGTAACGATCATGACTGACCATCAGCAAGGTAATTGCACTACTTTTGAGCTCTTTCTCGAGCCATTCAATCATCTCCAGGTCGAGGTGATTGGTCGGTTCATCCAAAATCAAAAAGTCTGGTTCACTGAGCAATGCCATAGCCAATCCTACACGTTTTTTCTCACCACCAGAAAGTGAGCCAATCGTTTGATGCAAGAGTGCATTGAGTTGGAGTTTGGAAATAATCGTTTTCACTTTGGTTTCAAAACTTCGTGCATCTTTGCTTTCTATTTGATCGAGTAGAATTTGTAGTTGTTCGGGACTGGTAGTGGGGTCATCGAGTGCGGACTCATAAGCCAAGATGAGGTTGCCGAGTTCGTTTTCATGACTAATCAAAATATCTATCACGGTACGGGTAGGGTCTATAGGAAGCGTCTGTGCGAGATAACTTACTTTCACTCACGTAGTAAACTGTACCTCGCCCATCGGTGCATCGGTCAAACCCATCAGGATATCCAGCAAGGTTGATTTCCCTGCGCCATTTTTGGCCACGATTGCTATCTTTTGTCCTTGCTCGACCACAAAATCTATACCTGAGAAAAGAGGTGTATCAGCATAGGACTTATGGAGATTTTTGACGTGGAGATATTGCATACAAATTGAAAAGTTGAAGGTTGAAAGTTGAAAGTGGAAAAGTTGAGAGCCTGCCTGGCGGCAGCCAGGTGGAAAGTGCAGATACTGTAATTATGTTGTGTGGTTTTGCAATCTTCTAAAAAAATGCTCTGCACTTGATTTTTTAAAATTATAATATACAACACCTACGTTAAAATTATTATTCACCACAAAATCTAGTACCGTGGCAAAAGAGCATTCCAAGAACAAGCGTCCTTCAACGCATGACAAGCACACCAATGTGCAGAAACCAGTAGCAAAACAAACCAAGACCACAACGGGTAAGTTTAAGCCAAACCATGGCAAACGAAGGTAATCTATCACCAGATTATCTTGAAATCCAGAGAGCATGCTCTTTGGATTTTTTTCTTGCTTGTTTGCCGAGTATCCCTATATTCACGATATGAGAATCTATATCAAAGCACCCTACTGGCGCAACTCAGATTTTTTCGCTCACGTGGCAGAGCATTACGTAGTGCATCAACTACTAGATCATAAGGAGCGTTTTTTCAGGTTGCAAGGAAGGATTGAAGCACACACGTGCAAAAGTGGTTTCTATATTACTCTTCCTGACTGAGTGGTGACTCCACAAGAATTTATTTCTTGGTGTGTTGTAGATAAGATAGATAAAGCAATGCTCAAACTCGAAAGAGAAGCACTGATGCAAGAGCTCCGTGGAGAGGGAAAGAATACGTGAGATATGCTTTCGATCTTTGCTTGAAAACAAATTATGGGAAAGGATTTTTCCCTCAGAGGTATGCAGAAATTTCCGCTCCATGAATTGGATGAGTATATTACCCAATGGTGTAATTCACAACATATGACGGTAGTCGACGATACTGGGAAGATACTTCACCAAGGAAGACCCTTTGACACGTTGATGTCAGAGCAGAATACAAAATGGAAAACACATGCGTCCAAGGCTCGTTGACTCAATTTTCGCGTATGTACTACAAAATCTACTTCGCCACATATGGTGTGTGTAGCTTTGTTACTTGAGTATCTCTTGGATGCTACAGGACATTGGCAACACAGAATACAGCAAGGAAATTATTACGCACCTATCGGGTATAGTGATTTTTTCCCAAAGGGTATGATGGTCGCACGACAAATGGGTGCATTCACGATAGATAAGGAATGGTTTGAGCAAGGCAAAAAAGCATTTTTGCAAGATTATACTCTTCCTGAGAAAGCAAATATCCTCACAGACATTAGTCTCTTGTATGGCTATGATTTCAAAAAACATTTTACTCAGACCCTTAAGTGAGTGACTTGGGAGGAAATTAAAAAAATATTTATTGACAAATAATAAAACATTGGTATAGTATTTTCTGTTTGA
>CAZWFZ010000074.1:0-5142 GCA_964633455.1 uncultured Candidatus Peribacteria bacterium
CTCATGAAATCACTTATCCCAAAAATCCTCCGTATATTCCTCCCTTTACATGATGGGGCTGATTTTTATGCGCACGTGATTGAACATTGTTGTAATCAGATATTCCCACTGACGCCCAAAACATTTTTTACTGCCATATATCCCCTCACCTGTGAGTTACATCAAGGGATCTGGTTGGAAATAGCTATACCTCACCATATTGCATACCAACAAGTTTTGAAACTACTCGACCGTCCTTTGGAAGAGGCGCTGATCAAGCAAGAACTCCGTGCGTTGCGTGATGAACTTCCGAATCAAAAAGGCGTGTATGACAACGTATGTGATGCAGTTGGCAAAAAATTATATGGCACCTATACGAGAGGCAAAATCACCAAACATAGCGTTGCAAGCTTGCAGGCATATCATCACAAACATGTTCGCAAAGGCAAATGGCTAGTGACGGATATTTATGAAAAGCTGATTGCAACAAATATTTCTAGCAAAACAAAGGTTGCTCCACGCAAGCTTACTTCGTTGCACATGCAAGAAATTGCTATACAAAAGCATCGTTTTAGTACACTTACCTCGCCTGTGAGTTCGTTGAGTAACTATCTCTTTCTAGATTTTTTGAGTGAACTATGCACCTATTATGAAGTCTATCAGTACAGATTTCAGGAGGCTAAATATAATTACGACGCTAGCGATTTTAACTTCTACCCAAAACATTTTTCGATAGCGCTCCCCTCAAAAAATACCTACTATCGAGACCGCACATTTTTCAATGAAGCAAAAAAGAATTACCTCAATCAAATACATATACAATACGGCAAAAAGATGTTTCGCATCCGAGAACTATTGATGGGCAAACGCCTTGATGAAAAAAAATGTATCGCGTTTGTAGAAGGGATAACGTATGAAGAATGTAAAATATATATCGGGAAGTAATGAGCCACACTCCTCCCTGCCTACCGCAGGCAGGCTCGCAATGATGGAGAGACAAAAAACCTCAGGTCTGGAGTCTGGAGTCTAGTTTCTCAATTCTCAATTCTTATTTCTCCCTAATACACCAACGGAAATTCCTTACATAACTGCTTAATAGTCGCGCGCACTTCCTCAAGTTTGGTTTCATCTTCGTGATGGAGTAATGCGGTATCGATTGCTTGTGCGAGCGTGAGCATCTGTGCGAGTCATAGTCCTCTGGTCGTGATAGCAGGCGTGCCAAGTCTGATACCACTCGGGTCCATCGGTGGTCTCGTATCGAATGGAAGCATATTTTTATTGCATGAAATACCGACTGATTCGAGGATATGCTCTGCTTCTTTGCCAGCAATTGGCGCATGATCAGGGAGAAATTTGGATGTTGCATCCAGGAGCAAGAGATGATTTTCTGTCCCATCGGTGATGATGCGTCGTCCTAGATCACGCAATCCTGCTGCGAGTGTTTGTGCGTTTTCAATTATCTTGCGCGCGTAATCACGGAAAGATGGTTGTAAGACTTCTGCGAATGCTACCGCTTTGGCTGCGATGATATGTTCGTGAGGACCTCACTGAATACCAGGGAAGACTCCTCTATTGATAGATTTTTCTAAGACGAAATCAGTGTTGTTTCTTTTGAGTTTGCCGTTGCGATAATAGATCAACGCTCCTCTTGGACCTCTCAATGTTTTGTGGGTCGTCGTCGTCACAATATCCATATACGGAAATGGTGACGCTAATGCTCCACCTGCGATAAGCCCTGCAATGTGTGCAATATCCGCCATGAGTAAGGGTCTATAGTGATGTTCTTTTTCAACTGCATCAGCGATTGCTGCAAATTGTGCTCGGTCCAACGTGCCTGGATAGGCGCTAAATCAAGCCAAGATAAGCGCTGGTTTACTCGCGAGTGCTTTTTGTTTGATCTCGTCGTAGTCGATGCGTAAGGTCTCCGGATGCACACCGTAGGAAGCAATGTGAAAGTAGATACCAGAGATATTGAGCGGATGCCCATGACTCAAATGCCCTCCTGCTGCGAGATCCATGCCTAAGATCGTATCTCCAGGTTTCAATACTCATAAATAAACGGCTGCATTTGCAGGTGATCAACTCAACGGTTGGACGTTTACTCATCGTGATGCGGAAGCAAGATCTTGTTTTGCTTGTTCGTAGCCAGCATCCGTCATGCAATCTGGTTCATCAGCAGTCACTACACCAAACATACGTAATGCTCTGTGTTGCGTGAGTACCTCCATACGGTCTACCCATTTCTGTCCGCCATAATAACGTTTACCAGGATTGCCTTCAGAATATTTGTTGGTGAAGACATTACCGTAGGTCTGCATTACCTCGAGGGAAACGTAGTTTTCTGAAGCAATGAGCTCGAGCTCATTTTGTTGACGCGCATATTCTGCAGCAATGAGTGCTTGAATTTGGCTATCCATGGGCGGTAGGTGACGAATATAAATATGAACTACCATGGGTTATATATAAGAAACCTAGTGAATCAACTATGAAATAAAACTTCACTACACCACAATTGACAACCGCAAAAAAATGCTCATGCAGTACAAGTGATTGTAAAAAAAGAGGAAAAGAATATCACCAACTGTTTTATTCTTTATGTGTATGTAGATGTGTATTCCAGGTCTTGATAAAGTAATGTGTAACAAAGTAATTGGCGCAATTCGTATTGTACTCGGTATTGCTATGCTCTATTTCGGTGTCACCAAAATTGGTGCTAGCCCAGAAATGATGGCATTCGTCGGTGGTGCAGCTCACAAATTTGGGCTTACTTTCTTGAGCACAACAATATGGTTTTGGATAGCAGTTGTTGGAGAAATTCTTGCTGGTGGATTGCTCCTCACTGGGCATTGGGCAAAAGTAGGAGCACTTTTGTCATTGATCATCATGGCATTTGCAGTGAATGCAGTTGGAGCAAATCTCAATGCAATACTCGTCACACTTGGTTCATTACTTATCGTTTGGTATGGATGTGGCACCCGATGTATGTGTCCGTGTCCAGATTGCAAAGCATGTGATACTATGGGAGGACATCATCACAAAAAATAAATAATTATTTTCTTTTCACAAAAAAACCCGAGGCATAGCTCCGGGTTTTTTATTTGGCTATATAATTTTTTTTGCCGTCAACGCTTTGACTACCTCCATCTTCGTTTTCAACCAAGTCTTTTCAATCGTATTGGGTTGTCTGGTCAGGTAGAATACTTGGTAGAAATTTGCATACTCAGGGTTATTCGCTAATTGAGTAGCGATTCAGTTTTTGACCGCTTCGAGATTGGATGCTGTGTCCTCGCTAAATCCAAGCGTGATAAGCTTGTCTGGACCATACTTAGTTCTCAAATAACTTGCATAATTATCATACGCCATTTGTTTTCTGAGTTGGGCGGTATCTGAGAAACGTTCAAGTCAGAAATAATCGTCAAATCGGTCTGAATAAATAGGGTATATTTTGAGTCTCGAAGCAAAGTAGGTATCTATTGCATGCTCAAATTTTCCTTTTTTGGAGATCACGCCTTGGAGCTTTGCTTCATGCAGGAAATAGTCTTGATCCCAAGTATCAAATGTCTCAAGCATATATTGTTTGATACCTTGTTGGATCGCCTCCGGTGTATGCATTCTCCCGGTGTTGAAAGAAATTTCTTGTGCATGGAGGACACTTTCTCTCATACTTGGTTCTGCTGGTCCAAATGCCTTCTTATCAAGCATGGTTCTCAAATCACGAAACCAACTCGCATCATGATAGAACTCATCGAAGGTCTCTGGTAAGGTTCTCTTTGGGGTGTCCGCATCTTCTCGCTTTGCCCACTGATGTGAATCTGCGTATTTGCGTACATACTCACCTGTTCTGTGTTCATCCACTTCTGCTACTACGAGCGTATCCATCTGAAAAAGATTGGTGTCTATATCAAACTGCGATGCTCTGATTTTTTCAAATGCCATGGTGTTGCTGTAGTACAATAAATATTAAAAATCTTTTTATTGTTTTGTCAATAAAATACAAGTGTTTTATTATGTTTTTTTGCATAACCCATAGAGATCTCTATCATACTGTTACATTGCTTTTATGCACTATTACAAACTATGGTAATAACAACCATCAAAGATCTCCTCCAAAGCGATTATTCAACACTAGTTTCCTATGGAAAGTCCCTCCCCAAGGCACAACAGGAACTTTTTTCTACGCTTATCTCAGATCCTCGTCTCGACATATATGATCCCCTTATTCATGAAGAATTGGTACGAGAACGCATAGAAACAGCAGGCATGAATTTATCACAATATAACACTACCAGTGAAGAAATCATTCCTGTATTTGCTTTTTTGCAATCATTTGCCAAACAAGTCATTTCTCTACTACTGGATACAAGCATACTACATACAGACCCTTCTCTCAACGACCGGAAAAATAATTTCCTCAATGAGTGTAATCAAAAGATATTTTCTTCTGAGGTACTCAAGGTGATAGCGTACAATGTATCTCAATTTAACCACCAATTTCCTGATGCAGTACCCTTTTTATATGCCTTTGTAGAGGTTGCAAATGCAGCATGAATATCCTTCTTTTTGCACAAATATGAGCTTAACCCAAACTTACTCAACAAAACTGAAGAAGAACGTCAACAACGATGGAAAGAAAGAGTTGAACACGCTAATCTAAGAGTAGATCAAAAAGACGGGTTGTCGCCAAAAGAAGTAGCTGAGTCAATCGCTTCCGTATTGAAAGACAGAGATACCTTCCTCCAACAAAACTAAGAGCTACCTCGCAAAGAGCTTATCTATCTGATTTTTGGGGATTTTGACAATACTGGGTCTGCCGTGTTGGCAAACGAACATCTTGCTAATTCGTTGTTGACCATCGATGAGTAAGCGTTGCATTTCGGGGAAAGAAAGTGGCTGGCCGGCTTTGATCGATGCTTTACAGGCTTTGGTTGCCAAGATCTCATCGAGCAACACCTGGAGTGAAATATCTGGCGCCAGCCACAATTGTTCAAGTACACGCTGGATATCTACGCTGTTGGTGACTAATGCTTGGGGGACCGCATACAAAATGACCTGTTGGGTGTCAAACACACTTGCATCAAAACCAATTGCACGGAGTTGCTCACAGCTACGTTCGATATCGACCATCTGCGGATAGCGCACCAGCAATGGTTGTAACAAAAGTTC
>CAZWFZ010000075.1:0-5100 GCA_964633455.1 uncultured Candidatus Peribacteria bacterium
TGCCCTCCATATCCGTACTTGCATTTCTTCCCAATATAGCTACACCATAGCTAATAGCATATTGCTTTATTTTTTGCACTATGGATACGAATGAAAGTCACTCTCGCGGTAGCACAATTGCAGGAAGTTATGGATTTAATGGCAAGATTTGTTTCCAAACATGCGACCTTGCCTATTTTGGAAAACGTCTATATCAAAGGAAGTATCGACAGCATCATCTTTAGAGCCACAGATATGGAGAAATACGTCGAGGTCGAACTCCCAGCGTCGCTCGACGATGAGGGAGCGATTACGGTCAATGCAAATACTTTGTCTGCTATTTTGAGGAATCTGGATGAGACGCAGGTGGTGTTGGTAATCGAGGAGTCTAAGGATCTCATGATTATCCAGACAGCGAGTGATGAGTTCAAGATCAAGGGTATTCCTGCAAGTGAATATGTAGCAGTGCCAGAAGTACAGACCGATACGCCTATCAACTTGTCTGCGGATCAGTTCTCTTTGGGTATTGGCAAAGTTGAATATGCGGTGACTGAGAAAAATTTCTCACCGGTATTGACGGGTATTTTGATGAGAATCAAAAAATATGAGTGAGCGCCAAAATTAGTCTTCGTGGGTACAGATTCATTTAGACTCGCTGAGTACAAACTTGATGTAGATCAAAAAGATGTTGCTGAATTTGCTATTATCGTTCCCAAAGTGCATATCAATGATATCAAGAGAGTAGTGGATTTCTATCGTGATAAATGAGGTACTCATGTCCAAGCACACGTCTCCAATACGATGGTTTCTTTTGGCTTAGTCCTCAAGGATATGAAAATTTCATGTACTTGTTTACTGATCCAAGGTAGTTTTCCTGAGTACGAGAATGAAAACATTATGCCCACTACTTTCACGACCAAAGTTATTTTGGACAAGAACCAATTGGATAAAGCAATCAAGAGGATTTTGATTATGACCAAAGATATTAATAATTATATAGCAGTTCGCTCTCAAGAAGATAAGCTGATGTTGAGCTCTGGTGAAACAGATATGGGTGAAGCACAAACATCTACACCTGCACTCTTCGATGGTGAGCAAGTACAGTTTGGCGTCAATGGAAAGTATATCGCAGATTTTTTGAGAATCGTGACGAGTACAGAGATTACTATGCAATTACTCAATGCTGAGAAACCTATTATTTTCAAAGATAAGGATGATATGCACTACACGTATGTAGTGAGACCGTTGATTAAATAAAAAGTAGCATGCAGCACCTCCACCATTTGTTCTATTCCGTCATGGAGTATCCACAACCACAACCGAGTTTGTGGTTTGCTTGGTGAGCAGAAAAAAATCCGCATTATGCACCAGCTTCTCAGCAATCTCGAGATGAGCGATGTCCACTCATGCAAGAATATGTTGCTTATATCAATGCATACGGACGATTGTATAAATCACTCCCGTTTGTCAGAGCAATCTACTTGGCGAACTCCATTACCTTCAATGCTTTGCATGAAGACTCTGATATCGATGTGTGCATTATCGTCAAACACAAGAGAATTTGGACGGCAAGATTTTGGAGTTTATTGTTATTCACGCTACTTCGTATCAAGAGAGTAGGGAACCAAAAAAGAAAAAAGTTCTGTTTGAGTTTTTATGTGGATGAACAAGAGCTTAATTTACAACGCATTGCCTTGCAACCACAAGATCCATATCTTGTCTACTGGATTGCGCATTTGGTGCCACTCTATCAAGAAACACCCAAAGACCCAGTGATGCTTTGGCGTTACAATGATTGGATTACTCATTATCTTCCCAATTTCCCCGAACAACAAGTTATACACCTACCCACACATCAGCGATCAGGCAGAACTCGACGAAAGCGTTTTTGGGAACGTCGAGGAGGTGGACGCATAGGAGATGGTATTGAGCAACTTTTGAAACTTATTCGATTACCTATACTCTTGCGAAAGAAGCGTCGCTTGTGAGTGAGTGGTGATGATATTGTCTTAGCAGATACTATGCTCAAGTTTCATGCTGACAAAAGATTGAAGTATGCAACCAAACGAAAGCTTGCTAGCGTAAGTGAGGAATAAAAAATATAAAAATATGGCTTCATGCAAAAAGTATGTATGGTGTTCCATATATGTACATATGTACTTCGATAACCGAATGCTATCATGTTTACCAATTTATAAATGGCTCTCTCGAGCCATTTTTTATTTCTTAAACTTCCAAGATAACTAATGGTTATCAGAATATAGCTATATCTCATTGTCAATGCAGTGTATATAGGTATAAGGCAATCATCTTTTATTTCCTTAACAGTGCGACGTTGGTATGAATGATATGAGAGTTATCCTGGATATTGGTAATGGCTATGTAAAATGAGTCATCTTCGGTCAGGAAGAAGGTAAACCTGCAATTCTTGCTAAAGAGATGGTAAAAACGAGAGGAATGCGCAAAGGAAAAATTTTGGATATAGAAGATTTTGCAGTATGTATCAATGAAGTACTTGAAGCATTCTCCAAAAAACTAGGAGGGGATTTTGTCGAAGAAGTATTTTTGACGGTATCTCACCCGCAATGTCATATTACGAGATTGTACGAACAAAAGAGAATCCTCAACAAACAAATTGGGCATGACGATGTTGCACACCTTTCAGAAGTAATTGCTGATAGTGCTGACAAACCCAATTACGAGGTGCTCAAAATTGTTCCTGTACAATGGATTATCGATGAACAAACTAAGACCAAAGATCCTATTGGCATGGAGGCAAGAAAACTCGAACTCACCGCTGACGTGTTTATGGTTCCCAAAGTGTTCTACAATAATGTACTTGAGGCATGCGACAAACTTGATTTGCATGTTGCAGATATTATCCCTACCGTACTTGGTGCTGCAGAGGGCTGTTTGGATTTGGATGTGAGAGATCTCGGTGTCTTGCTCGTAGATATTGGTACTAACCAGACGAGCTATGTAGTTTACGAAGAAGGATATCCGTTATTCTATGGCGTGATTCCCGTAGGTGGTGAAGATGTGACCAAGGATATTTCTATAGGTCTCCAAGTGGATATCAAAGATGCAGAGCATATCAAAAGAGAGAAAGGAGTTATTTTGTTGGATGGTATGAGCGCTGGTGAAGATGCAACTATCGACAAAGGATTCCTGTCAGATATTATGATAGCTAGATACGAACAAATCTTTGAAATCATTCAAGAGGATCTGCAAGCTCATGACAAGGAGTGAAGATTGCCTGGAGGCGTTATCATTATTTGAGGAGGAAGTAAGCCTGAGAATATATTATTATTAGCAAAAGATGTGTTCAAGCTCGCTACCTTCAAAGGCAAAGACAATATATTGAGATTGGGAGATATCTCTCACAACCCACAATTCTTGTGATTGTTGGGAACGTGGACTTGGGTAGAGAAGTATCATCAAGGTAAGAGAGGATGATTTGGTCTTTCATTGAAATTTGCATCAGGATTGTTGAGTAGAGTAACTGATATGTTCAAACACCTCTTCTAGACGAGGATACACTTTTATCTCTTTTTATGGTTTTTTCCATGATAGTACAAGAATTTAATCCAGAATTTACACCAGGCGCAAGAATCAAAGTGATCGGTGTCTGAGGAGCAGGTGGTAATACCATCAATAGAATGGCAAGAGAGGGTCTTGAAGGAGTGGAATTTGTGGCAGTCAACACCGACGCACAAACACTTGCTAATTCAATGGCACACAAAAAAGTAAACATCGGTCTCAATCTTACCAAAGGATTGTGAGCAGGTGCTAATCCTGAAACAGGTCGTAAGGCAGCAGAAGAAACCGTAGATGATATCAAAGCTATGCTCTATGATACCGATATGGTATTTGTAACTGCAGGTATGGGTGGTGGGACAGGTACAGGTGCTGCTCCGGTGATTGCAAGTATTGCCAAAGAAATGGGTATTTTGACCGTAGGTGTAGTGACTAAGCCGTTCAGTTTCGAAGGCAAAAGAAGATTTCAATATGCACTTGAGGGATTGGACAAGATGAAAGCTGCTGTAGATACCCTTATTGTGATTCCCAATGATAAAATCTTCAATATCATCGATAAGAAAACTACTTTCAAACAAGCGTTCTCTATGATCGACAAGATTCTCTATCTCGGTGTCCAAGGTATTTCAGACCTGATTACCAAGCCAGGTGAACTTAATATCGACTATGCTGATGTGCAGACCGTTATGAAGTGATCTGGAACAGCGTTGTTTGGTATTGGCTATGGGCAAGGTGAAAATAGAGCAGTAGATGCAGCTAGACGTGCAGTAGATAATCCATTACTTGAGGCAACACTCGAGGGTGCGAAGAGTATTTTGTTTGCGGTGACGGGTGGTGATGATTTGACTCCTATCGAGGTCCAAGAGGCAGCGAGAGTGATCGAAGAAATTGCTGATCCTGATGCAATGATCATTTGGGGAATGACCTTTGATCAAAGTTATGAAGGTGAAGTCAAAGTATCTATCATAGCAACGGGGTTCCCTGAGACTATCCAAGAAAGTATGATCAAAAATGTTGGTGTGAGACAAAGCCCTCTTTCAAGACTCGGTTCTACGAGAACACAAGCAGGCAGAACCTATGTTGGCCAAGCTATGGAAAGTGAAGGAGTAACCAGCAATGTACAATCAGAATCTGTACAAGCAAAAGAGGAAAGAGATTATGAAACACCTCCTTACTTAGCAAGAAAATTGTTGGCAGGAAGTAATTTATAGCCCGAAGACGATAGAGTGAAGAAGAGAAACCAAGGGGCCTGTGCGAAGCACAGGCCCCTTTTTTCTCTTTTTTTTTCAGTCCGACATTTCCTTTTGCTTCTGCTTGTTTCTTTTTACAAGATCAGTACAGTGGTGTTGTTTTATCTTTGTGCATACGTATGCATCTCAAAATTGCTTCTCCAGAAAAACAAATATTCGCAGGCGAAGTTGAAAAAGTGACGCTACCTACCGAAAGTGGTGAAATCACTCTTTTGCCTGGACATATCCCTCTCACGTCTGTAGTGGGTGCAGGCATTTTGCGTTGTACTCCTTCGCAACTTCCCGACGATACGGGCTATGTGATCAATCAAGGTCAGATTCATATTGGCGTCAG
>CAZWFZ010000076.1:0-5079 GCA_964633455.1 uncultured Candidatus Peribacteria bacterium
ATATCCTCAAGAATCTCTTCTTCGAGAACGGGTTCTTCAGGCAACGGTATTTCCTCAGTAGGCAACTCGGGTTCGGGCGGGGTTTCCTCGGTCTCTTCTTCGTAGACAGTGTCTTCCGTATCTTCGGTTGGTTCATCTTCATTTTTTGGCTTCACGGGGCGTGTTCCGCCGTCAGCATCCAGTTTATAGTAGAAGAAACCAGGTGTGCTCGCTAACCCATTTCCCACACAATCCAGCACTTCTATATACCAAAATATAATGTGCTCGTCTTCTCGGATATCATCCTCATCCAAGAGCATGGTGGTGCCGGTGGTAAGATAGCTCAAGGTAGTACTAAAACTAGGATCAGTAGCTATGACTAATCTGTATGAAACAGGTAGGTCGTCTGTGACTCCTGACCAAACAAACCAGACAGTATCATTTCTAAACGTTATTGGTCTTTGAATGGTGAGTGGTCAACTAGGCGGAGTCTCATCGATCGTCAAGTTGAGCAATGTTGTATTGAACCATTCCGTATTGCGCATCAACTCAGCTCTAAGCGTATGTCCTGTTTGCCCAGTGAGGAAATCCACAGATACTTGTGTAGTTCCTCAACTGAGTATACTTCCTGTGGATGCAACCGTCATAGAACCACTGAGTGTGAAAGTCACGGGAGCGTTGGCAGTGAGTTCTACAATCGTACCCGTATAATTGATATATTGTATACCTGACAAGAGACACTGTGGACTTATTAATGATAGCTCGCCACTATAGGTATTAGATAAGGTGATACTAATAGTGGTCGTGCGTTGCTGAGTTGCCCATACACCTGTAATCGTCAAACACAAAATACTACCTAGGAGCATTCCCATGCTCGATTTTGAAGTTAGAAAAGTAGCTGAATTCTGGAAATGCATTTATGTTTTGGTTTGAAAAGGTCACAAAAGAGAGGGAGTAGAGTACGATACTGGCTTTTTAGGCAGCACTTTTGCGACGAGTCGTTGGCTTGGTTGTAGTTGTTTTAGCAGGAGCATTTTTAGCAGGAGCTTTCTTTGTGACGACCTTCTTTGCAGGAGCTTTCTTCGCAGGTGCTTTTTTAGCACCCTGTTTGTGCTTATTACTCTTGCTTGCTACTGAGATAATGATGAGGAGGAGGAGTAATCCACCAACACTAGCAATCAAAATCCATGGCATCAGCATAAATGATGCTTGGGTAGTAATTTGTTTTGACTCTTTCATATCTGCAGTAACGCTAGGGAGATCAAAGTCAAAAAGTGGCGTATGAGTTGCTTGCAAAGCGAGTTGTATATTACCTTTGTACCAAGGAAGTTGTGTTTTGTCTAGCGTGAAGGTGAAGGTAGCTTCTTGCTTGGGAAGTATTTTTCTGGTTTGCTCAGGCAAAGTTGTTTGCGTGAAATATCAAGCAACGGTACCAGCTACTTTAATTTCTTGTGAGATATTACCTACATTTTTGTAAGTCACGTTTGCAACGTACTCTTTGGTGCCAAGATCTTGATAAATCGAAACGCTTGGATTATCTGATATATTGGTATAAATCTCATTTGCTCCTTGGGGAACAACCTCAACTCCCAACTCAACGGTGCCATCGACAAGCACGTCAACGAAGTTAGCTCTACGTGTTTGAATTGTAAACATATTTCCTTCAGCTTGCGTTGGTTTGTCTGAAATGATTTGTGAAGTCACACAACCATAGTTCATACCTGCCATGCCTTCGGGGAAGGTAGCAGTAGCATTTACTTTGATGGTTTGTTGTGCAGGAATTTCAAAGGTGTCTTGTTCCAAGGTAACATATTGTCCAAACTGTGTTTTCACGCCTTCTGGCTGACATGCTTTCTTTTGATCACTATCTGCAGTGACAGTGCCATCTACAAAGTTAATAGACATTTTGAGTGGTTGATTCCCTTTGTTACTCAAAAACATACAAATATCAGTGGGTACACCCGTTTTGGTTTTGAGTTGCAATGATTTGGTGCCTTGGGAAACATCAGGATCATTACAAAATGCTACAGAAATATCACCAAGATCTACTTCTTGTGCAAATACCTGCCCAATAGGAGAACTAAAAAGCAATACTGCTAAAATGAGTGAGAGATTCTTCATATCACGACGGAGAAACAAAGTAAAAGTTGACTTAAGTATATAAAAAAAGTCTAAATAATGCAATTATTTACTTGATTTTGAGCTTGTCGGGAGCAAAATTATCCTCCTATTTTCTCCAAAACAGAAAAATACTATTGCTTTCTTTTGAATAGTATGTATTCATTATTTTGACATCTTTAACAATTTCCAAAAACTAATTAAAAAAACGTAAAAAATTTAAATTATGATGAAAAAAAACGTACTGTTTTTGTTTTTGTCGTTTCTCTTTGTTCAACTCGCAACTGCGCAGTTGAAGGTAGACACGACAATTTATGTGCCTTGTGATGGAAAGTTCGATACTACTCGGTATACCCCTCCAGCATATGGCAAGGACACCTCAGATGTGGTGCACATTGTACTCAACGATTGTAGCACTGATCGCTTGAAGAAATCAGTGACTATCAAAAGTGCTTGTGCAAAAACCAGATTGCATTTGGATTCTCTCGTAGGGAGAAACAGTTGCAACAATATCTCCAAAAAAGGAGGATATCCCATCGCTTACTGCGTTCGAGCAGAAAATGCTCCTCGGAGCATAGTCTATGTGGAAATTGATCCTGATGGTACGATGCATTTCGACACTTTTCTCATGAATTTCTTTTTGCCATTGGAAAATGTGAACGACAATATGCCACCATCCTATATCAAGGATCCGAACAATATCCAAGAAGTGGTGGTCAATGTGTTTGAAGACGGAGTTCTCATAAAAACAGTTATCACCCCTGTGTTATCCAAACATGCTCGTGATACTGCATTTTGGGTGCCGTTCTTCATTGATCTCGATATGGTCAAAGGCAAAAAATACCAGCTCCAACTCTACGGAAGCAAACCGATCTATCCCAATAGGACTGTTTCTTTGATGGATTTCTTTGGATTCAGAGCTGTATATTCATGCAAAGTGTTGGGGAAAAGTTGTACCTGGTCTGGTCCAAAAACTATCTTGGAATTAGATGATGAATGTGCACCTGCATCTTTGTTGCTTTGGGAAAGTACTTGCCAAGACAGCTTCTTGTTGTATGTGGTAAAGATTGACACCGTGAGACCAGTGATTACCCGTTGTCAGCGAGACACGACGATCGAGCTCCCAGAAGGTATTTGCGAGTTTGATTTCAATGTTTTGCCGATTGCGTATGTTGATAATTGTACGCAGACGCATGTGGAGGTATTTTCGAAGTATGGAAATTTACGAAGCAATGGAGGCTTGCTCATAGGCATTCGCCCAGGCAAACATACCATTGTGTATGTAGTGACTGATGCATGCGGTAATAGCACTTCATGTTCGTTTGAGTTGCGGGTCAAGGAACAGAAAGGATTTAGCCTCATTTGTGATCAAGGGAAAGTGATTGTATTGAGTGATTCTTGTACCACGATACCAGCTAGGGTGTTCAAACCTATCACCCAAGGATTATGTTGTGATTCTACAATAATCATAGTCCAACGGATGGATCGGGTAAGTACGGGAAAAGATGTTGAATTTTGTTGTGGAGACGTGGGACAGATTGTAATGGTACGAGTAGTTGTGAAAAGCTTCTGTGATCCATTGGATTCAAATATTTGTATGGTACGAGTAGAAGTACAGGATAAACGACCTCCAGTTATCGAATGTGAACCTGATTTAGCCGTAGATTGCAGTATTTTTGATACGACGATCCTAGACAGAATTGGTAAACCTACGATAAAAGAAGAATGTAAATTTACGTTGCGAGAGGATCGTATGATCAATATCAATGCCTGCAAGAGTGGCACGATCATGCGGACTTGGACAGCGACCGATGCATCAGGAAATTCAGCAACCTGCAAACAGACCATCTATATCATCAATCCAAGTCGATTTAGCGAAAGCGATATCACCTGGCCTGCTGATGATACGTTGGTAGGATGTATGTGGGATGCGGATCCCTTGATCACCGGCAGACCTCGTTGGGTAGAACCTGGATGCTACAATGATATCGAGGTGAGTGTATCAAAGGATAGGCGTATCGAGTTTCCCAATCCCAAGTTTGGTATCTGTGGTATCTTGGAACGGACCTGGATGGTCAATGACAATTGCCAGCCCGGACCTGGATATATGCATGTCCAACGTATTGTCTTGAAAGACACGACGTTGCCGGTGATTGTCTATTGTCCTGCGGATACAACGATAGGTAACTATGGTGCGTGTTCTAGCTTGGTCAATGTGAAGCTGCTCCCCGTGCTTGCCAAAGATTGTCGAGGGATACGAACTATTACCAACAATGGTCAGTATAGCACGAATAAAGGAGCTGATGCGAGTGGGAAATATCCCAAAGGTGTACATCCTATCACTTTTGTGGTGACAGATAGTTGTGGAAATACAGCTACCTGTAAAACCACAGTCACCGTTGTGGATAAAAAACCCCCGACGCCATATTGTTCAAACGGAGTAATTACTACCTTGGCGAACATGGGACCTATGGGCATCATGATTGGTATCTGGGCAAAAGATCTGGATAAAGGATCGTATGATGATTGTTGTCACGATAGTACACTTACCTTTTCGTTCTCAGGTGATTCACTCGTCATGTCACGCGTATTTACGTGTGCCGATGTTGGTGAGAATACTGTTGAGATGTGGGTAATAGATTGTCATGGCAACAAATCGTTCTGTAAGACGAAAGTGATAGTGCAGGATAATCATGGTTTATGTCCTCCGGGAGATACGATGAACATTTCTGGTAATCTGAGTACCATTACAGGCAAGACAGTCAATCAAGTACATGTCTCCCTCAATAGCAAAGACACCTTGGTGGACGGTGCATATAGATTTACTAAATTGCTTAAGAAAAAATACGCAGTTCGACCAACCAGAAATGATGATCCTTTGCAAGGAGTAAGTACGGCAGATATTGTCTTGATACAACGACATATACTGGGAGTCAAGGCAATAACAAATCCGTATTATCTGATTGCAGCTGATGTGAACAA
>CAZWFZ010000077.1:0-5054 GCA_964633455.1 uncultured Candidatus Peribacteria bacterium
AATTTTTTTGTTTTTTACTATTAAGGAAAACGCCTCGGAGGGCGTTTGTTTTATATTTATTTAGACATAAATGTCAATATCAAGTTGAATTACAAAAGTTCGAGGAGGTCGATGTTTTGTTCAAGGACTTCTTGGATAGATTTATAGATTTCTACATTCTCCTCCATGTCCATAATCTCAGCTTCCGTCGCCCAAGTGAAATCATAGAGTTCAGCGGTATCAATTTCATCGATATCACCAAACACGCGGCCGAAAAACCAGTATTCAATTCTTTCGATCTGGCCTCTATTTCTATGTTCATATTTGACTCTATGGATACTGACCGGCAAAGGCAAAGCACTCACATTGCGGTCTGAGAACTTAGTTTCAGAACCGATGATAGTCACTTCAAGACCTACTTCTTCTGCTATTTCTCTTTTGAGACAGGTATAGATATCACCCTCGTCATCCTCGTCTAGATGCCCACCAGGAAGCACCCATGGCTGTCCAGCAGCATGTTTTACTAATAGGATACGTTCATCTTCATCAAATAAGTATGCGCGAGCAGTGATTTCCATGGTCCTGAGGTGCGGGATAAAAGGTTACTTAATTGTAGGAAAAAACAAATAAATATGCAAATATTTGGTGACTTTTTTGTCACAGAAACCTCGCTCAGTCTAATATACTATAGGAGAACGAACTTTATTAGTATGTATTACCAACATGAAACACCTCCTAATTCTCATATTGGCTTTGATTAGCCATGTATCCGTTGCCTTAGCATTGGTTTTACCAATTACCACACAAGCGCAACTCAATGCGATGGTAGATACCGCTTTCGTCATCTATAAGCAACAACATCAAACGGATCGAACGCTCCAAAAACAAGAAAATATCCTGACCAAAGCGCATATCTATCAACAAAATACCACAGATTTACTTCTCAAAGCTGCACTAGAGCACTTGATCATGCGCGTTGCAGAGCGAAAACCGACTACTACCACCGTTCCAGAACTGCCCGTGTATCTTACCCACGACACCCTCACCTATGAGGCTGGCAACAAAACGATCCTCGCAGGAGTAGAGTCCCCTATCATCGGAAAACTTAGCTATGTAGCACAAGATGAAGCTATTTTGATTGACACCTTTGTGATTACCGGTACACGTTCTTTGGGTGATTATTTCGAGGCTATCTATATCTATGATGCTCAAGGGAAACGTATACATACCATACAACCGACTACCGACACGCTAGAACTCCATGATCTTGCACGAAGACTTCCCCAAGGACAGAACACCTTTTGGATCACTGTTTTGCCCAAAGCAATCAACAACAAGAGCACTGCTCACCAAGTAAGTAATATATCACTCACCTTCTCACCAACTCGTCTCATTTCTACGACGAATAAAACTGCCTATGCCTCTTCACAAAGACATACGAGTGATCTTCTGACCATCAGTCCAGTCTTGCTAGAAAGTATCACATTTGTAGATGAGGCGTTGCAACGCAAACGCGATACGCATCTCATCGATGGTACGATCAATCTAGGCATTCTTGCTCTGACAACTCCCGCACGAAACAACACCCGAGAGACTACTTCTATCAAGAGTAATCTCAAACTCCAAACACTACGTCTAGGGGTCAATGATAGTACCGTTGCTCAACAAATCAAACCTACGCTCATGCTCAAACGCCTCTGAACCGCTATGAACGCCATTGCATGAAGTATCGATGGAGACTCGGTGGTCTTTGATCTGAGCGCACAATGAAGTTATGCACTACTCAAGTCAGCTACTACCACCTATCGATTAGTCACGACCACTCCACAACTCACTCCATGATCACCAGAGTCAGCACAACTTTTGTTTGAAGATTTTCTGTCATGAGCTATCAGTTTCAGTAGTGACGAACCATGAAGTGATGCCATAGCACAACTCAATATGGAAGAAAATGGAATAGCGTGACCTATTGTCTATGAATAGGTGAATAGTACGCATAAAAAAAGAAAAAAAAAGGGGCCCAGCTATGCTGGGCCCCTTTCTAAACATCTCATCTCACTATACTTTCTTGAGCTCTTCGCTCATCACTTGTTCGATCAACTGTGGTTCAAGTTCATCATGTAAATATCTTTCGACAGGACGAGCGCCATATTGCGGATCATAAATCTTGTCAATCACTTGCGTAATACTCTTCTTATCAAACTTGGGAAGTCTAATACCTGGTCTCAATTTCCACTGATCATAGAACAGATCAAGTTTGGTTTTGAAAATTTCTGCTAATTCAACTTTGGTCAATGGCTTGAAGACAAGCATGGCGTTCAGTCTATTGATGAGCTCAGGAGCAAGTCTTTCTTTGACTACTTCTATTACTCTTTCTTTGACGAGATCAAATTGTTTGTTGTCGTATGTCTGCGTGTCGCCACCTACGAATCAGATACTTGCAAGTTTTTTGCCAAATTTATCTGATCCCATATTGGAGGTCAAGATAATAATCGTATGTTTGAAATCGATCCGTCTCCCTTTGTTGTCTTTGAGATGTCCTTCATCCAAGAGTTGGAGCAGTACATTGAGGACGTCGGGAGATGCTTTTTCAATTTCATCAAACAGCACTACGCTATAGGGTTTTCTCCTCACTTGCTCAGTCAACACACCACCTTCTTCGTAACCAACATAGCCAGGAGCAGAACCAATTAATTTGGAGACAGAATATTTTTCCATGAACTCAGACATATCAACTCTAATCATAGCTTTCTCATCACCAAAATATTCTTTAGCTAGGAGTTTAGCTAGGTAAGTCTTACCTACACCTGATGGCCCGAGAAACAAGAATGAAGCAATAGGTTTGTTGCGTTGTACGAGTGAGATTCTATTTCTTCTAATTGCTTTGACTACGGCATCGACTGCTTCATCTTGACCATGAATAAAGGTCTTGAGATGCACATCCATTGCTGCAAGTTTTTTGATCTCAGAGTCAGTGATTTTGTCCAAAGGAATACCCATCTTATCGGCCAACACACGACCAATATCAAGCAAGGTAACAATGGGTCTCAAGTGTTTGGGCAATGCTTGTGACTGTCTCATTGATTTGAGTTTCTTTTTGAGTTCTTCTTCTTTCTCTTTGAGTTCTGCTGCTACAAAATAATCTTGTTTGTCGATGGCTTGTTCTATTTTTTTCTTGGTGGTTGCAATAGACTCTTCGATTTGTTGGTATTCTACATTTGCTTCGAGTTTCTTAGCAATAGTTGAAACCCTTGCACATGCTTCATCTATGAGATCGATTGCCTTGTCTGGCAAATGTTTGTTCATCTGATATCTGATACTATAGTCTACTGCTTTTTCGATAGCTTCTTGCTCGATACGTACACCATGAAACTCTTCGAACATTTCTCTCAGACCTGTAAGGATAGTCACTGCATCGTCTCTACTGGGTTCTGCCACAGATATTTCCTGGAATCTTCTCTTCAACGCAGGATCTTTTTCGATATGCTTTTGATATTCATCAAACGTCGTTGCACCGATCAGTTGTACTTTACCTCTTGAAAGAAGTGGTTTGAGCATGTTGGCTGCATCCGCGCTTCCTTCTGCATTTCATGCACCGATAATCGTATGAATTTCATCAATAAACAAAATAATAGCATTGAGCGGATCCGCTGCTTCTTCCAAAATAGTTTTGAGTCTTGCTTCAAATTCACCTCTGTATTTGGTGCCTGCCAAAAGTGATCCCATATCGAGCATAAAAATACGCTTGTTGAGCAATCTATCAGGCACACGTTTTGCAATAATAGCTTGCGCTAGACCTTCAACAATTGCAGTTTTTCACACACCTGCTTCACCGATAAGTAATGGGTTATTTTTGGTCTTACGCAATAAGGTATAGACGATTTGTTCAATTTCCATTTGTCTCCCAATGACGGGATCCAAGAATCATTTCTTGGCCTCATCCGTGAGATCTGTCCCAAAGTACTCTATGGTTAATTTCTTTGCTTCATCTGCGGAGCTAGCAATAGTATCCACAGTTGCATCTTCACTACCATCAATCGTGCCAGGGTTTGCCATCATAAGTTCTTCGGAGAGTGCGTCTGCAGAAAAGTTTTTCATATCTACAAACATATCTACTTGATTAACATCCAGTCACAGTTGTTTGACCATATTGTCGAGCATCTTGAAAAAATCTATAGGAGAAAGATCTGCTTTGTAGGTCATTTCTAATATTTTTCTGAGTTTCTCTTTCATATATTCCACCTCTACGTCATTTTGCTTGAGAAAGTGAATAAGTTGGGGAGATATACCTTCGAGTGCAATCAAAAGCAACGTAAGGAAATTTACTTTGCTCACTCCTTGTTTTCTATAGTATTGGAATTTGTCCTTGAATAAGCCAGTAAGTTGAAACTTCATGCGTGCTCTCACCGGTACTTTTCTGATAGTCTTGAAAGTAGTGTTGATGTATTTTTGGAGCAACTCAGGATTCTTACATCCCAAAAATGACCAAAACAAATTGAAGAAAATGTAGTTTTTGGAGTATATATATACTCACAACACCACATCATCAGCCTGAATAATTTGCTGATCTGCTTGATACGTAAATAGTCCCGCTTGCGCAATACTATCGAGGTAGTCCTTGGTAAAGGTGAAACTTTTGTTTGTCATACTCCCATACATACAATTAAAGATATGTGTATCGCACCATTGAGTCTAGTGATAGTTTTCAAAATAACAATTTCTTGAGCATTTGTCCTTGTCTTTTGCTTTACAGAAATGCATCCATATGTGTACTAGTTTTTTGCTACTTCTCTTTGTCAATTTGCTTTTTCATCTCTTGTACTCCTCCGCTAAAAAAACGGAATATACCACGCACTCTCAACAAGAGACGTTTCCAAAAACTTTGGCCTTTGGGAGTCATAGACAATCCGCTCACGCCGATCAGTGCTGATCCAATAATGGCTCATATAATTCGTTTATTCAGTGATTTTTCTGTTTGTCCCATAGATAAGCAGTAACTAGCAAATTAAAAGTAAGTATCACCTAAACTCTTCACGTGCTTCATAATAGGGAAAATAAAATGAGATGCAAGGAAA
>CAZWFZ010000078.1:0-4987 GCA_964633455.1 uncultured Candidatus Peribacteria bacterium
AGTCCATACAAACAGGATTTCTCACCTATTTCCTCTTGGTAGTAGTCGCATACTATTTGATGCCGCCTACATTAATCTCAGATCTATTGAGCTTCTTCGGTGGGGATATTAAAGGTGTCATACCTGGTGGAGATATGGTAACTATTATGGGTGCACTGGTCTCTATTGTTGTGCTACGCATTCCTATTGCCGTAACTATAAGTTGGATAATGAAAAAGATATTGGGAAAACCTACCTCTCGAGCCTCATTCTTCAAATATGGAGAGAGCAAAAAGTATTGGCTTGCAAACTTACTGTACATAGTAACATTTGAAGAGTTGTTTGCGCGTCAACTTTTCCTCGATGTGCTCCCCAAATTACTCCATGTAGAAAGTGCCTGGGGATTGTGGGGATTACTCATTTTGGGGAACGTACTTTGGGCATATTTACATCTGTACAATTTCTCCAAGGAACGAGATAGAAAATTCGGCTATGTGCTCACGCAGTTTATTGGCGGTTTCTTCTATGCGTTTGTGTTTCTCAAGTTTGGTCTGATACCTAGTATCTTGATGCATTTCATGTTCAATGCGGTACTCTTCTCAGGACTCAAAGGACAAATAAGTGAAAATTATCGTCTACAAACTACCTTCACACAACTGTGTATTGCTGGTATTTCGTATATGTTATTCAACCAAAATGTTGGTGACCTCCTCTTGTGGATACAAGCTGAAGGCAAACCTATACCATTACCAGGCTGGGGACTGCTCGACTATATTACCATATCTTTGACGATTTCATGTACAGTGCAAGCAATATTTACTTTGCTACGGTACGATGAAACCCCAGAAGACAAAAAGGAGTTGATCTTAGAAAGAGTGCTTGGCATAGCAGTGGGAGTAATATTATTTATCGGTATGGTATTTGGCGCAGATGCATTATTATCTGAAATTTCTTCCATATACCTCCGAACAGTTGGCACCTTCCTTATTATCATGTCGATATTGCAGAGTGGATCTCCAAATTATGCAGTGAAAATCTTCTGGGGAGCACTGACTAGTGGGTGGCTGAGTATATGTTGTATACTCGCACTGGGCTGGCAAATGGGAGCCATCTATGTCATCATTCTCCTGGTGAGTAGTTGGATAGCAAATTATTTCTATGAAAAATTTGCACCGAAGCCAGCAACTCCATCACCTGTCGACCAAAATAAACCGTGGTCAGAAATTGTGAAGGAGTTCTATGTTGAAAAATAATCTCGCAGTATGCTGTGAGAGTTGCCTTCGTAGCGTAAGTTACGGAGGTTTTTTTATTTGAAACTTTTTACAACGTATTCCCTAACGCTCATCATTGCTCAACGAGGCAACTACTACTAACATAGTCACCAACAGCATGCTTCGCAACGCCTCAATCTTTCAAAGAGAAAAAATGTATATTCCTGCCGTGTAGAAATAAACATAGGCTAGTTTGTGAAGTTTTTTTCGCCATTTTCACAGGAGTTTTTGTGAAAATCTATTGGAGGTAATGAGGAGAATAATCGCAGTAAGTTCACTGAGTCTTGCGAAGAATTTGTATCAGGTCAATGACCATGAAGCAGGTGTCGTATAGGTCGTGATAATATTTTCTCATGAGGTATACGTAGTATAGGCAAGAATTGTTACCACTATGATTGACGATAAAATACCCAATCATTGTCTCAACAAGACCGCTTTTCTCAAAAGTGGTATGTTACGAAAGATATCTGCCAAAGGTCTGATACTCATCAAAAGCACTACCGACCACCATGAAATATCCCACAAGATCGCGTACTGATGCCACAAAAGAAAGGCAACTACACATCCCCAAGAAGCTCAGATGAATACTCAATTGAGGGAAGCCATAGGGCAATTTCGTTCTTTCGCAGGAAATGCATCGATGCCTGCCACATATGCTTCTTCATAGATTGCGGTATCAGGTATTCATGTATGGTGTAGACGTTGTTTAACGTCTGCAATCATGTTTGGATTGCCACATATATAGAATTCATCAAAAGATGTCGCATCCTCCAGATAATCGGTCACTCTGCCCGTTAATCATGTATATCGCTCAGGCGGTTTTGAAACAATGACCTTAACTTCACAGTTGGGAAGCCTAGATACCTTACCTAACCAGTAATGATCCTCAAGCGTACTTGCACCAATGAGTAGCTTTTTGCTACTCTCAGGACATGCCTTCATCATCGCATACAATGGAGCTAATCCTGTCCCTGTTCATATAAATAATTTTCTATTGGTTGTTTTTTGTAAGGTGAAAAATCCATGTGGTCCCATATATTCTGCTTTTCGTGTGTCGCCTAGCTTTGCAATAAACATACTTCATCTCCCTTGCGAGACGAGATTGATAGTTAGTGCAAATCTCTCTCCATGTACGTCGGCAATAGAATATGCTCTAGAAAAAGTTCACTGTTTGTCTTTCATGAACAAATTTATGTACTGTCCTGGAGTAAACGAGAAACCCTTGGCTTCGAAAATCAACTCGACGATATGTGGAGTGAGCATGGTTTTTTTGATCAGGATAGCCTTTTTGCGTACTGTTTGCGCTCAGGTATGGGTCACTTTGATCACTTGTACAGGGCACATGCGTTCTGCTTCAAAGACTTTATCTTCTATCCCTATCGTGTCTTGTGAGATTACCTTGGACTGTCCTTCTACTTTAAAAACCAACGGGCAAATCTTCTCGCAGTTTTTGCACGCAATACATCAGGGAATTATTTTGACGTTGGTTATCATGGTCAGAAGTTATATTTTTCAATAAAATTATCGGTCGTATGTATTTCATGGATGCTACTTATTAGCAGTCCATCTAGATGATTTTTATGTAAAAGGTCTATACCAGTAGCAACACTTCACGTCATCACCGCTGTGGCAAAGGTGTCTGTAGTAGTTGTGTCTGGGCCTATAAGAGAAACAGAAATAAGCTCTCGATTATTCTTTCATGTATGCGGGTTGATGATGTGATGGTAGGGAGTATTATCTATCTTCCAGGTCCTTTTGTAAGATCAGGAGGTCGATACTGATCCTTGCATCAAGTCTATCATGCCACACACACCTCATCTCCCATCATCCAATTCGACACAAAAAGGTGCCCCATCAGGCTTGCTACCTTGTACTAAGATGTCTCCTCAGAAGTTTATTAAGAAGTTGTTGTATCAGGCTTGTCTGATAAGCGATCACAACATATCTACCACATATCCCTTACCAATTCATCAAAGATCAAGTGCATATCAGGGGAGTAGTGAGTAGCATCACGTATGTGTATCCAACAAAATATAGTCAGCGAGATCTAGTGAAAGTCATTTTTTTTGTTTCTCCTCCTCCAATTCGGTAGCTTTGAATTCTTTTGAAAAGCTAGTTCAATATCAAATATGTGCCACAGAAACAAAAGGATGAAATGCACCCTCAGTTTGTCTCATAACTTCTTGTGTCCTGGCTATTACCTGTAGGAATAAAGGTGATAGAAGTAGACTTTCTCATCTATTCAAACGTGAAAGTGTTGAAGAAGGAAGGAATCTTGAAAATTCCTTTTCAAAATCATCTATACAGGTAATTATTTGCTCTTCTAATCTTTTGAGTTTCCCAATAGATAGCTCATCATAGAACGTAATAGTAAGGTGTGTGGTAAATTTCTCCAGGTTAATTGTCTGCATAAGAAAATTTTTGGAAAATACTAACTAGCAGAAGATTTGGCATCTGCATTTCTCTTGGCTGCGGCTGCAGCGTTTGCAGCCTGCTGGAGCGCGAGAAGTCTTGCAGCTTCCTCTTCTGCAGCAATTCTCTCTGCTTCTTGTTGTGCGGCTATTTTGGCAGCTAATAGTTTTTTGGCAGCGATTTTTTCAGCCTCTTGTTGTTGCGCCAACTGAGCAGCAGCTTGCTGTTGTGCAGCTATTTGAGCACTTTTTTGTGCCATAGCAGCCTTCAATGCTTCTTGATCTCCAGCTGCCGTAGCAGAAGCTTGTTGTGCAGTTGCTTTGGCAAGTGCACGTTTTGCTGCCTCTTGTTGTGCCAACAACGTGGCTGTTTTTTCGTCATTTGCTACCTGGACTGCTTCTTGTTCAGCAGCTTTTGTAGCAGCTTGTTGTGCTGCTATCTGAGCATTGCTTTGCTCTTGTGCGATTCTCTCGTTTTCCAAATGTGCTACTTGTATGGCTACTTGATCTGCAATCTCTTGCTTGACACCAATTTCATGGAGATTATATCAGTATAATGTTGATACAGAGAGTATGGCTCAGACAAGTACAGTTCGTGCTGTAGTGGGGATAGTTTTCATGGTTGATGTATATGAATAATATATTTTGATTATATCTATGAAGCTTAAATCAATGTTAAGAGAAGATGTCAAATAAATACCTTACCAGGCATAGGTCTCTCACTCAATCGAACAGTGAGTCTTAATCTTCTTACATACCATGGAAAGCGTGCTACTTACGGTCTTTTCGTCGATTTCATATAGCTGTGCTATTTCCTTGTTGGTAAGTTCTTCTATATATCTGAGAGAGAAAATAGATCATTGCTTCTCTCACAGAGTCTGTACAAAGGCAAGTATTTTTTGATAGTTTGCTTGATGGGTCAGGAGTTGGAGCATATCACCTTCAGAGGATGGTTCGTGTGCGTTGTCTCGAGATGTCTCAGGAGTCTGATATATTTGACGCCAATGATCAGCAAGTTTATGCTTAGCAATACCCAGCACCCAGGTAGTGAATTTCTGTTCTTTGGTGGTGTCATACTTTTTGATCTGAAGAGCTACAGCCATACATGTCTCTGAAACAATATCCTCCGCATCTTGCTCGTTGGCTACATGTCGTTTTACGAAACGATACACAACACCAACAAATCTTTCATACAAACGAGCAAAGTCGTGATGATTGGTTTTTGCGCTTTCTATCAAACGCTTTTCATCTATGGGTGCTGCAAATAATCGTTCAAACATATGCTAGGAAAGAACCAAAATCATACTAAAGTGTATACGGTAGGAG
>CAZWFZ010000079.1:0-2530 GCA_964633455.1 uncultured Candidatus Peribacteria bacterium
GTTTGTTTGTACTGATCGTTGATAGCTCAGAAATTGAAACCTGGCTGAACAGGTGCGAGTTGTTTGCGTTCGAGAGAACTCAACAGTTCTTTGGCTTGGGCAACAATGGGAGCAGGAATTCATGCGAGTTGCGCTACATCAATACCGTAGCTTTTGTTGGCACCACCACGGACGATTTTTTTGAGGAAAACGATGTGGTGATCACTTTCGTAGACACCCACAGAGAAGTTGGTACAGCCAGGAAGTTCTTGCTCGAGTGCAGTGAGTTCGTGATAATGGGTGGCAAACAAGGTTTTGCATGACAGTTTTTGACACATGTAGACAACTATAGCTTTGGCTAAAGCAAGTCCGTCATAGGTCGATGTCCCACGTCCAAGTTCATCTAAGATAACTAATGATTGATGCGTAGCATTGTGGAGGATATTTGCCATTTCCACCATCTCAGTCATGAAGGTGGATTGATTGTTGGTGAGTTGGTCACCGCTTCAGATACGTGCATAGATACCATCGACCAAAGGAAGTTTGGCAGACGTGGCAGGTACATACAATCCTGCTTGTGCTAATAAAACAATCAATGCATTCTGTCTAAGGAAGGTAGACTTACCACCCATATTGGGACCTGTGATGAGATGTATGAAAGAGTCTTGAGAAAGAGAAACTGAGTTGGGGATGAACTGTTCGTGTGAGGGCAAATAGTGTTCAACCACGGGATGCCTTCCATCGATAATCTCTAGATCATAGCCCTCATGAAACTGAGGTCTCACCCATTGCTGATGAGCAACAAATTGCGCCATATGGACTTCGAGGTCCAGACAACCAATGAGATGGAAGAAAATACCCAACGCTTCATTAGCTTCGAATAAGTGAGCTACCAGTGTTTGCATAATTGCACGTTGCTCACGAGAAAATTCTTCTTTGGCAGCAAGAAGTTTATTTTGCAAATCAATCAGATAGGTGCTTGTATAACGTTCGCCTGTCTTCAAGGTTTGGCGACGGATGAAATCAAGTCTTGGATCGTCATTGCGGAAGGTGCGTTCAAATGTAGCTACATCCTTGGGTGTTGCTTCGATGAAATAGCCTTGATGTTGCACAAACTTGATCTTGAGACCTGAGAGTCAGGTATGCGTACACAAAAACTGATGATATGCTAACAAAAGTTCGTCAGAGTGGAAAGCGAGTTGGCGAAGTGTGTCTAGTTGTGGATCGATGCCAGGAGCAATATACTCACCGTCTTCTTGGAGTGCTCACTCAATGAGCGTTTCTTCGAGATGTACAGCAAGCGCTACCAGGGTGTTTAGCGTAGCATTGGTCATCCCTGCACGAAGTAATTCTTGTTTACATACCACTGCCTCCTCACCCAAAAATTTCTTGAAGACACCACGCAACGTTGCGAGCAACGACAAGGGATGTTTCTTGGTACGGATGTGCGCATAAATTCTCGCTATATCTGGGGTGTCTACGAGGAGACGATGTAACGCCATTCTCTCGTTTTGGTGTTCCATGAAATACGCTATACGATCGAAGCGTGCTTCTAGAAGCTCTTTTTGCATCAATGGTGCTAAGAGTCTCGACGTAAGTTCTCTGGCACCCATCGCCGTTTGTGTACAGTTGATACGACCGTAGAGACTATGTTGTTTGTTGTTATCATAACTTGCTGCGAAAATTTCTAGATTCTTCAACGTCATATGATCAATATGCATGTGTCCTACTGGCTGGACATGCGAAAGTGAAAAAAAGAGGGGAGCATGCTTTTGCATCGCTTCCACATAACTCAACAAGAGAGCAAAAGTAGCTTTTCTCCCACCACCAACTGCAGCACCAAATCCTTTGGTGGATGCTACTGCAAGTAATTTCGTAAGATAGATTTCTTCATCAGACACCAAGGGATGATGACTAATAGTAACATTTGGAAGTGTAGTTTGGAGCATAGCAACAAATGGATCGCGTTGGTGCTCGTAAGAAATAATAAGTTCAGTTGCCTGCAGATCACGCAAGCGTTGTATACACTGCTCAGCATCTGCAAAACTCTGAGACATATACGTTCACAACGAGACGTCTCATCGTGCTAGGTGATTTTGATCACCTTGCGAGTCCTGAGCAATAACAAGTGCAACCAAATAGTTACATGGCGCTTGTTCAGCCACGTATGTACCGGGTGTTACCACACGGGTCACTGCTCTTTCTACGACTTTACCAGGAGTCACCTCACCTATTTGATCCGCTATGGCAACTTTGTAGCCGGCTTGAACGAGTTTTTTGAGGTATCTTTCGAGACTATGATGGGGAATACCCGCCATAGGAACAGGATTGGGGTGAGATTTATCTCTCGCGGTCAAGGCAATATCCAGCTCTTTGTGGGCAATTTTTGCATCATCATAAAACAACTCATAGAAGTCCCCCAAACGAAACATAAGCAACGCATCTTTGTTTTGCTCTTTGAGCTGTGCGTATTGTTGTTGAGCGGGAGTTAGAGCTTTTTTCATACGTATTGACATACTAAAAATCCATTGATTGGAGAGTAAGAAAATAG
>CAZWFZ010000079.1:2630-4830 GCA_964633455.1 uncultured Candidatus Peribacteria bacterium
ACCCTCGTCAGGAAAGATATCATTTTGTGATCTAGTCTTTTCAAAATGCACATATATTTGACAGGAGAAACCGTCCTCAATCTCAAATTTGCTAGTCTTGAACTCCTCGATCAAGCATACGCCATTCTCAAATAGATTTTATTTCTCCCTGTGTGATGATAGTTTTGTTTGATCTCGACTCTACGTTGACAACAGTTGAATGATGCGACCGAATTGCAAAACAAAAAGGCAGGGGTGCTGAAGTACAGAAAATTACTGAAGAAACCATGGAAGGAAAACGCTCTTTCGATGAAGCATTTCCTCTCAAAACCAATATCGTTGCTCCCTCCAAGACAGACATCAAAGACCTCGTCAAACACTACCTCAAAAATATAACTCCCAAGCTTCCTAGCCTGATCAAGAACCTCAGTATGGCAGGTATCACCTGTGGTATCGTCACCCAGGGCTACGCCAAAGCTGCCAAAGCAATTGCTAAGGAACTCAAAATGGATTTTGCCCACGGTATCGAAGTTATCCATGATGAAGAAGGTAAATACAAAGGACTCCTCCCCGATCAACCACTCCTCTCAAGTGATGGTAAGAAAAAAATAGTTGAACAAATCAAAAAAGCATACCCTGGTGAAGAAGTTGTCTTTATTGGCGACGGAATCACGGATCTCAAAACCCAAGAGGTGGCAGATCGTTTCATTGGTTGTGGCATCAATAAGGTGCGCCCTGCAGTTTTGAAAAATGCTGACACGTTCGTCTCGACGGTAGGAGAACTCAAAAAATTACTTTTGGGATAAGTATGTTTTAATCTTTGCATACGTATGAAAACTAAAATTGCTATTGGTGCACTCATCATGATAGGCTCCTTGACTACGCATGCTGCCCTCAATGATCCTGAATTCACCGATGCGCTCGATCGAGCATTCGATGCGGGGATGACCAAATATCATACCGAAAAAGACTATCAGCCACAATCCACCCTCACGAGAGAACAAGCAGCCAAAATGTTTTCGGTGTTTGGTATGAGCTATCTCTGTCTCGCACCTGATACGACCTTATCTTGTGATTTCGCTGATGTATCAAGTGCAGATCCTACGCTAAGAGAGTTTCTCACAACCTCCTGTCAGCTTGGATTGTTCAAATGATCACAAGGCAAGTTTTCACCAAAGCAACCACTCACCAAAGCACAAGCATTGACCGTCTTGGTCAGAGCAATGAGTGGTAGTGCAGATGAAGAGTGAAATCCACGATGGTCAGAATACTTCGCACAGGCACAGGATCTCTGACTCACCAAAGAAAAAAGTGTGCGAGCATTGGACAAGGCTGTCACCAGATATGAATCACTCCTTCTCCAATACAGAGCCAAAGCACAGTGATGCAAAGTCACGCAAGACAACTACTCTCCCAAGCTCCTCGAAATTCTTGAACAACTTCTTTGGCCAGAAACAACCAACGACTCAGACAGTACCACCACAGGCAACGTCCTCACGTGATCTCAAGCGTAGGCATACAAGCCATGTTAATAAAAAAGAGAATAAACTTTTTTAGTCTTCTGCTCAAGTTCTTTATGAAAAAAATATTTCTCATTAGCATAGCATGTGCGATAAGCATTGCATCATACACGCGAGCTGCAAATCTCGTAGGTGATGGCGCAAGTATACGTGGAGCACTCTCGCAAAGAATCGCTACACTCGCTGCCAAAGATCCGCTCGCACTTGGTGAGATCAGCCGTAGAATCCCTTTGTTGTTGACTACCTTCAAGGATAATCCTGCAGACAAAGCACTGTTATTTTTCATCCAAAAAGAAATTGATCTTGCACTGACACCCGTACCGGAAGACGATGAACTCCATCCTGGGATTATTGAAGCACGAGCAGAACAGTTTTAGAGAAATAAGAATTAAGATTTTAGAACCTGCCTGGCGGCAGCCAGGCGCAGCGAAGAATCTCATGAATTCCGTCATTCTGAGCGCAGCGAAGAATCCAGGAAAACGTGTATATCTAATAACACCACTGCAGAAGGCCTGCCTTAGAAAGTGAAAAGATCAAAAGAAAATAAATACCGTTAGATATGGTTTCCTGGATCCTTCACCCACTCGCTTTGCTCGGGGATTCAGGATGACTTTTTTGTTTGTAAATCCAAAAAGAAAAAAACTCCTCTCGAATTCGAGAGAAGCTTTGTCCGCATAGGCGAACGAATATTTTATGGCACC